>JAQCAK010000191.1 GCA_027621895.1 Pseudomonadota bacterium
CCCCGCATGCGATCCGCGGCTGCGGCCGCCTTCTTTTCTCGATCAGGGCCCCTTGGTATGGCAGTCAGGAAATGAAACCTGAGGAAGTCGAGGTTCTCGTCCGGGAAATCCCATCGGTAGTGCATGGCAGGTCTGAGCAACCCCTCGGCACTGATGACATCGAAAAGGCGGCTGACGAACTGTTGTACGGGAGTCGTGGGTGAAAAAGGATAACCTGCCTGATGTTCGAAGTGGTCGACGATGGCGACACCATCCCTGATCACACTGCCGTCGGGCAGCTCCAGGGTTGGCAGGCTCTGGCGACCACCGGCTGCAGGCAGCACCTGCTCGACATAATGGCGGGTGATTGGTGTTGTTTCCCGATACCGCCTGCCGGACTTCATCAGGTAGCTTCGCGCACGCCCCGTGTAAAGCGAGAATGGAGCGCCGTAAAGAATGATGTCATCCATGCGTGGTTGATCGGTCTGATTGTTGACCACCAACCATACTGCACCAGGCGTCAGCCTCAAAGCGCCCAGTCAGCAGCGATTCTGCTGCCATTGTTTCGCGGGCTGCGACTTCAGGCGCCTGTTTGCCTGCTGTAACAGCTGTATGACCAGTTGGAGATCATCCAGGCCCGGGTAGTTTGGGCGCACCAGGAAAGCGAGCTCGCGATGAGGTCCAGGCTCAGAGAGGGGAATGCTGACCAGCCTCGGATTGGTTTTGACCAGTTGATCCAGCGCCATGGCGGGTACCAGTGTGGAACCGAGCTTGCCCGCGGCCATCTGTACCAGGGTCAGCAGGCTGGTTGCCTGCAGGCTATGGGTGGTTGCATCGCGCAGTTTGCAGGCGGCCAGCGCATGGTCTTTCAGGCAATGACCCTCTTTAAGCAGCATGAGCCGGGAGGGCTCGAGTTCCTTCGCGCGTATCACGGGTTTATTGGCAAGCTTGTCGTCCACGTGAGTGACCAGGTAAAAATCTTCCGCCCAGAAATTGAAAGCCAGCAGACCGCTGTGTTCGTAAGGCAACGCCAGGATTGCGGTGTCCAGGTCCCCGTTTCGCAGCATGGCGATCAGGTCGTGGGACTGTTCTTCCACCATGTGAAGCTGCAGGTTCGGGTATTCCCGCTGCAGTGCGGGTAACAGCAGCGGCATCAGGTAAGGGCCGACTGTCGGGATCATGCCAATGGACAGGGTTGATGACAGGGGGTCCCGGACGCGGTCGACGAGTCGGTGCAGGTCTTCAACTTCCAGCTTGACCTGCCTCGCCTTGTCGAGCATCTGTCGGCCAATTGGCGTGACCAGCACCTTCTTGTTGTCCCGTTCAAACACCTGGAAACCCAGCTGCTTTTCCATCTCGGCCAGTGCGGTACTGAGCGCGGATTGTGAAACCGCGCAGAGCTCCGCGGCATTCTTGAAGTGCAGGGTCTGTTCAACTGCCAGGGCGTACTGAATCTGCTTGAGCGTAATCATGGTGCCTTCCGGGACAAATCAATGTTCAATAATACTGAACATAAATATCAATTTATACCATTTTAATTATTGAAGAGAGATCCGTAGTCTGCCCCCCAGGTCGTCAAGACGAGACAGACACTTTTTTACTGATTACGACAGGAGTTATTTCCAATGGCATTAATCAACACCGAGATCAAACCGTTCAAAGCCAATGCTTACCGACAGGGTGAGTTCGTTGAGGTCAGCCAGGCCGATATCGAAGACAAATGGGCGGTGTTCTTCTTTTACCCTGCAGATTTCACCTTTGTCTGCCCAACAGAACTGGCAGACCTGGCGGATCGCTATGAGGAATTCCAGCAGCGTGGCGTAGAAATCTTTTCCGTATCTACCGATACGCATTTCACGCACAAGGCATGGCACGACACCTCAGAAAAGATCGGCAGGATCCAGTACACCATGATCGGTGACCCGACCGGAGAGATTACCCGGAACTTTGAGGTCATGCGTGAAGGCGAGGGCCTGGCGGACCGGGGTACTTTCCTGGTCGATCCTGATGGTGTGATTCAGTTTATGGAAATCACAGCCGAGGGCGTGGGCCGCAACGCTGAAGAGCTGCTGCGCAAGGTCAAGGCTGCCCAGTACGTCAGGGCGCATCCGGGTCAGGTTTGTCCTGCTGCCTGGGAAGAAGGCGAGGAAACGCTTGCGCCGTCTCTCAGCCTGGTCGGGAAAATCTAGTCCCCGGGCAATGCACAGGGTGCATCCTGGCTGACCAGAGATGCATCCCTGTCTGTGCAAACAGAGTTCTAAAGAAAGAGGAGCGACACATGATAACGAAAGAAATTCTGCAGACTTTAAAGAGTTATACAGAGAACATGCAGCGACCGGTCACATTCGTCCTGCAAACAGGGGAGCATGAGAAGCGTGAAGCACTGCGTGAATTCCTGAGCGCGGTCTGCAGCGTTTCTGATGCGTTGCAGCTTGAAGAGCGGGACCTCGGTGCGCGCAGCGCGATAACCTTCTCGCTTGAGAGCGACGGCCAACCGACGGGAATCAGCTTTTCCGGAATCCCGGGTGGCCACGAATTCAACTCACTGGTGCTTGCCATGTTGCAGGCGTCGGGCACTGAGATTCGCATGGATGACAGCCTCAAGGCGTTGATTGCCAGCGTAGGGGATCGGCTGCACTTCGAGGTGTTCGTATCCCTGTCCTGTCACAACTGTCCTGACGTGGTCCAGGCACTGAACCAGTTCGCGCTGCTGAACGAAAACATCAGCACCGAGATGATCGACGGTGGTCTGTTTCAGGATGTGGTCAAGGCTCGCGACATCCAGGGGGTTCCGTCTGTTTATGTCAATGGTGAACTGTTCGCCAATGGCAAGGTGGACGCAGCCCAGCTGGTAGACAAGCTGCTGGAACGTTATCCGTCGACAGCGGGCGAGGTAAGTTTTGATGCCCTGCCCATGCAGGACGTGACCGTCATTGGTGGCGGTCCCGCTGGAGTGAGCGCTGCGATCTATGCAGCCAGGAAAGGGCTCAAGGTCACGGTCGTGGCCGACAGGGTAGGCGGCCAGGTGAAAGATACGATGGGTATCGAGAACCTGATATCGGTTCCCGAGACCACCGGACCGGCACTGAGCGCGGACCTGCTCGCCCATATGAGGGCCTATGAAATCACGCTCAAGGAGCACCTTCGGGTCACCGACATCGAAACGGGTACGGTGAAGACCATTACGCTGTCATCGGGTGAGCAGATCCAGACCCGTTCGATAGTCATAGCGACCGGTGCCAGGTGGCGCGAGCTGGGCGTCCCCGGCGAGAAGGAAAACATCGGTAATGGCGTGGCTTACTGTCCCCACTGCGACGGTCCTTTCTTCAAGGGCAAAGACGTGGCGGTGATCGGCGGTGGCAATTCCGGTATCGAAGCGGCGCTCGATCTTGCCGGCATTGTCAGCTCGGTCACGGTGTTCGAGTTTCTGCCGGACCTGAAGGCGGACCAGGTACTGGTCAGCAAGGCCGAGGCGACCGGCAATATCAGGATTCTGAAAAATGTGGCGACGCGCCGGATCACGGCAACGAATGGCAAGGTCGACGGCATTGAATATGAGGATCGTGAATCCGGTGAGGTCTACTCCCAGGCACTGTCCGGCGTTTTTGTCCAGATCGGGCTGGTGCCCAACAGCCAGTTCCTTGTTGGTGTTGTCGATCTGACCCGCCATGGAGAGGTACAGATCAATGATCGGTGCCAGACATCAGCGGAAGGCATCTTCGCCTGCGGTGATGTAACAACGGTGCCTTACAAGCAGATCGTGATATCCATGGGTGAAGGTGCCAAGGCTGGCCTGGCGGCATTTGAGTACCTGCTCATGAATCCGCTTGAGGAACCGGCTGAAGATCAGGACAGCCTGGCTGCCTGATCCCCAGGGGAAAGGTTCCCCCGTTGAAGCCACAGGCGTTTGAAAGAACGGCTGTGGTTTCTTTTTATTGTGGCCAAAGAACTGCAGACTGAACGCTATGGATGCACTGGAAGAACAAACCGTTTACTGCCCCTACTGCGGGGAGCCCATCCGCGTGCTGGTCGACAGCTCAGGTGGCAGTCAGCAATATATTGAAGACTGTCAGGTCTGTTGCCAGCCGATCGTTTTCCACCTGTCAGTGGACCTGGATGGAGACACCACGCTGGCAGTGTTCAGTGAGGACGACAGTTTTTCCTGACGTTCTATTCAGGCGACTCAATATGGTCAAGCCGGATGATGTCCAGGATGGAGCATCGTTCCAGCGGGCCGTGGAAGGCGTTGACGACCACGCTGTCCATTCGGGACAGCGAGGGCGTGGCCGTATCGAAAGTGATGCCGAACGCCATACGCAGTTCCCGGCAGGGTTGGGCCAGGGTCAGCAGATAGTGATCGTGGACGCCGGCGGTGAGCACAAGGTGACGTTCGTCAATGGCCTGCCAGCCGTTGATTCTGAAACTCTGAATGGTTTTGACGGAATCGCCGCGGGTCACGCCGAGGCGTTCCAGTGCAGCGGTCAGATGATTCGCGCTGTCAACGGGTCTGGGCGTCGTGCAACCCGTAGCAAATGCAACGATGAATGTCAGCAGTGCCAGGTGCCTGATCATGCGGTGGTAGCGACCCAGTTCATGAACTGGGCGAGTGGCATTGCACCTGACTGGCGCTGGACCTCTTTGCCGCCCCGGTAGATGGCCAGTGTTGGAATCGACTGAATACGGTTTGCGGTCGCAATGTGCTGGTTGTGTTCCGTATTGAGCTTGATGAGCCGGGCACCGGGTTCCAGTGATGCGGCGGCCTGTTCGAACACCGGCGCGAAAGCGCGGCAGGGTCCGCACCAGGACGCCCAGTAGTCCACGATCACCGGGATATCGTTGCCGGCGACCATCTTCTGGAACTGGTCACCGTTAACCGGGACGGGTTTGCCGGT
>JAQCAK010000192.1 GCA_027621895.1 Pseudomonadota bacterium
GTGGCTGCCGGCGTTCTTTATTCGATCCCACGGTCTGTCACAGACCGAAACGGGCATGACGCTCGCCCTGATGGCGGGTGTGGTGGGTGGTACCGGCACGTTTGTCGCCGGCAAGATCGCCGACATGCTGGGAAAGACTGACATGCGCTGGCTTGCCTGGGTCGTCGCCATCGGCAAGGGTGGGCTGGTGCCGTTCCTGGTTGCCTTTTTCCTGATCTACGATTTCAAGTCAGCGCTGGCGGTCTACCTGATTCCGGCGTTTTTTGGCGGCTTCTACCTGGCGCCGACCTTTGCCATGGTGCAGAGCCTGGTGAAACCTGAAATGCGTGCCGTTGCGGCGGCGATCTGCCTGTTCCTGATCAACATTATTGGCATGGGGATTGGTCCCCAGGGTGTGGGCATCCTTTCGGATTTCCTGCGACCGGAATATGGCAAGGAATCCCTCCGGTATGCCCTGATGGTCTTCGCTTTCGTCAACGTCTGGAGTGCGTTTCACTATTTTCTTGCTGCAAAAACCCTGCGAGAAGGCATCGCCCAGGCACTCGACGAGTAGCGTCGGCTTTTCCTGACTGCAGCCTGGCCCGAATCCCGTTACACTGTGTGTTCAGTCGTATGTAACAGGCACCATGGATGCGTGCCGCGGATAAACCTGTGTCTCACTACGTCCTCCCGGACAGAAAAATCTTCAGCGAAACCGGCGAGACCCGTCGTGTCGGTTATGAAATCGAGTTTGCCGGCCTCGACCTGCTTGAGGTCGCTGACCTGGTTGCCCGTGCCGTGGCAGGCAAGGTCAACAAGCAGACTGAAGCCGAATGCCTGGTTGATTCAGACCTGGGTGAATTCGGTGTCGAGCTGGACTGGCAGCTAGGCAAGGAAATGGCCCGGGATCGAATGGCAGCGCGCAGGGACAAAAAAGGGGTTGATGAAACCGAGGATCCGCTCATGCAGTGGGTCACCAGCACCGCGGCGCAGATCGTCCCGATCGAAATTGTCTGTCCGCCCATCAGCATGGACGCGCTGCACCAGCTGGACCCCATGATCGATGCACTGCGAGCGGCAGGGGCCCGGGGGACCCATGCATCGCCGGTGTATGCCTTCGGTGTGCATATCAATCCGGAACTGCCGGACCTGGAAGCGGCGACCATTGCCAGGTACCTCTGGCTTTCTGCCTGAGCCAGAAGTGGCTGGTCAAGGTTAACCAGGTCGATCTTGCCCGTCGTATTACGCCGTACATTGACCTCTTTCCTGACGATTATATCGGGGTGCTCATCGATCAGCAGAACGCATCGGTCAATGAGCTGATGGACGCCTACCTCCAGTACAACCCCACCCGTAACCGGGCACTGGATATGACGCCGCTGTTCCGGCACCTGGACGAGGATTTCCTGACTGCCAGGCTGGACGACGATCGAATCAATGCCCGTCCGACTTTTCATTATCGACTGCCCAACAGCACCCCGGAAATTCCCGGCTGGTACCTGTCTCAAAGCTGGCGGGCCTGGTGCGTGGTAGAAAAGCTGGCGGAAGACCCTGACAGGCTGCAGCGGTTTGCCAGCCAGTGGCAGACCTATCAGGCCCGATCCATCAACCTGGAAGATCCACCTTGGTTCGAAGAACTCGATCGGCTTCAAGACGCCCTGTCATCGGGGTGACCGGTAACGACCGGCCGCTGTCGCCTTCCTGGATCTGTATCAAGGGTGTGATCCGGCTGGCCGGTGGTATTCCTCGAAGAATCTCGGTGAGCCGGGAGCTGCCCACCAGTGAACTGGACGGGCTGGTGGTGAGCGGGGGAGATGATATCCATCCGACACTTTATGGTGCCGATCCTGATCCTTCAGTCTTCTACGACGTCGAACGTGATGAAATCGAACAGCGCTACATCAGTGTGTCCCTGGATCGCGGTCTGCCACTGCTCGGCATCTGTCGCGGTTACCAGTTGATCAACGTGGTGCTTGGCGGATCGCTGCACACGGACATCCGCGACATTCGCCAGCGCACGCTTAACCGCAGGGGCCTGCTGGCCACCAAGCGGGTTCGACTGGCCCCGGATTCCACGATGGCGTCACTGCTGGAAGGCGAGCGGGTTCGCGTCAACAGCCTGCATTTCCAGGCGATTGACCGTGTCGCGAAAGACCTGAAAGCCGTGGCCTGGGACCGTGACGAGATTATCCAGGGCGTCGAATCGACAGGGCGGCCGGTTATCGGTGTGCAGTGGCACCCGGAATATCTCTGGTACCTGGCCCGTCAGCGACGACTGTTTGACTGGCTGATCAGGGCAGCGAGGGATCGCTAGTCGGCACCCCTTGCTGGCGGTGCAAACTCCTCACCGTACAGCGTTTTGGCACAACCCGGGCAGATGCCGTGGGATACCCGCTGCCCGGACAGGCTTTCCATGTATTTTTCAACTCCCTGCCAGAAGCCCTCGTCATCCCTGACATTCTTGCAGACCGCGCACATGGGCACGAGTCGGGACAACTGGTCGACCTCCTGGTTGGCCGCTTCCAGTGACTGGCGAATCTGGCGCTCGATTTCCACCCTGGCATAGAACTGCCGCTTTGCCCGGTTGTACAGGGCTGACATCAGCAGTCCGATAAAATTGGCGAGGAAGATCGTCATGGGTACCGTCAATTCCGCTATCTCGTAAGCCGGTTCTTTTACCGTGTAATGCATCCACAGCAGCACGGCTGTATAGCCGGTGTTGATCAGTATCTGGGCAGACACAGACGGAATCGCGATGTAGACGCCCATGAGAATCAGCACGTCCATCCCCAGGTGCAGCAGGTAGTCGGGCGGCCGGGAGAGTTCGATCATGGTCGTGGTCACGATGATACTGATACCCAGCAACCAGCTGGACAGGTACACGGTACGCCACTCGGTGGCGCGCCAGGCCAGCACACAGCAGCCCAGCGCCATCACTGCCTGGATATTCCGGGGTGTCAGCATGCCCAGCGTATTCGGTTTGTACACAAGATCATTGGCAGCGAGCAGAACCGTGGCGGCGAGCGAAGAGAGAGAAACCACGAGTACCAGTTTTCTCGCGTTGTCGAGGTTCTCGGCCCTGAATCGGGATTCCTGCTGCCGGTCCGTGAACTCGCCCAGCCATCCTATCGTGTTAACAGACACAGGCTCAGACATGACTAGCCTCCTAGTGTTTTGGGGCATCTCCAGTGACCCAGCGAGTCAGGTGATCCGGGCTGAACAGGTAGCGCATCGCGCAGTACTCACAGGTCAGCTCCAGTTCCTCGGTTTCGCTGAACAGCTCATCGAGCTGGGCACCACCCAGGCTCACCAGTGCCTCAGCCATCCGTTCCTCACTGCAGCTGCAGGCAAAGGCAACGGGATTTTCACCCAGTATCCGCACGTCGGCCTCGGCGAACAGGTGGCGAACGATGACCTCGTTGCTGTCTTCCAGCAGTTCGGTGTCCGTGACAGTCGTGGCCAGTGTCCTGACGGTCTGCCACTGGTCGTCCCGAACCTGCTGGTCAAGCTGCACCTGGATGGGCAGCTGCTGCACCAGGATCCCCGCTGCCTGGTCCCGGGCCACAGCCAGGTGCACATAGGTGCTCAGCTGTTCCGACTGCCGGAAGTAGTTTTCCAGGCAGGCGGCCAGGTTGTGCCCGGAAAGGGGCACGATACTCTGGTACCGCTGGCCCTGGTCGGGTTCAACGGTGACCGCAATAACGCCATCGGCAAGCAGCTGGTCGATGCTGGCATCGGCCGCCAGTGGTGACTCATCGTCCTCCATCCTGACAATACCGCGGGTTTTGCCGTCGTGGGTGGCCTCGGCCATTACCAGCCGAACGGGTCCCTGGCTCGTGGCCTGCAGCACCAGTCGACCCGAGAACTTGATGGTGTCTGACAGCAGCAGGGCCGCCACCAGGAATTCCCCCAGGAGCTTTCTGGCGACCGGATCATAGTCGTGCAGGCGCGTCATATTGTGGTAGCTGTCACCCAGTCGCACCAGGTTGCCACGCACGTCAGCGCCGTTGAAGATGAACCGGCAGGAGCTGTCCAGGCTGGGATTACCCGGGTCGGTTTTATCGTTCATGTTTACCATTCATTGATATGCATGACGGTTTCGACGGGCGGGCGATAGGCCGGTTTGAAGTCGGTGCCTTTTGTATAGCCCATGGGGATCAGTGCAACCTGCATATAGTCGTCGTAGGGAATGCCAATGATCTCGGCGATCTCCTTTTCGAACATCAGGTGCAGAGTCGTCCAGGCGGTACCGATACCGCGGGCCCGCGCCGCCAGCATGAAGTTCCAGGCACCCGGAATGATTGAGCCCAGGGTGCCGGTCTGGGCAATAATGTTGCTGGTTTCCGGCGTGTCGGTGCGACCGGCGATGCACGGAATAAACATGGCGGGCACCTTGCCCATGTTGTCTGCCAGGAAATCCGCGGAAGAGGCAGACCGGGCCTGGCTTTCCTTCAGGCTGCTGTCGGGGCTGTCGGCATGCAGCTTGTGGATGGCGACATCCATCTCCCGGTACATGGAAAAGGCCTGGCGGTAAAACTCGCCGATTTTCGCCTTCTTCTCGGGATCAGTGACAAACACGAACTGCCATCCCTGGGCGTTGGAACCCGTGGGTGCCTGGACGGCGATTTCCATGCATTCCTTGATGACATCCTCGGAAATGGGGCGGTCAAAGTCGAGTCGTTTGCGAACGGCGCGAGTGGTGCTCAGCAGTTCGTCGTTGGTCAATCCCAGTTGTGGATGTGCCATGGTGCTTCTCCAGTCGATTATTGGTGTTGTGGATGTCCCGATTGTACGTTGTTCTTTTACGTCGTTCCGGGACTTTCTGTTTTCTTTGCTGTTTAGTTCGCCCCGGGGTGATGTT
>JAQCAK010000193.1 GCA_027621895.1 Pseudomonadota bacterium
CAAGACTGCCATTACCCAGCTTCAGATGAGCTACTCCGCCGAAGAGGACCGGATTCTGCTGCGTCTGAATTCCAGCGCTGAAGAAGAGTTCCGATTCTGGATCACGAGACGGTTTGCCCTGATTCTGCACCAGGCGCTGCAGGCCCATCGCCAGGCAGACCCTGATGTGGCTATTCAGCCCACACCCGATGCGCAGCAGGCAGTTCAGGAGTTCAAGCAGCAGGCAGCCCAGTCGAGGGGTAACTTCAAAGAGGAGTTCAAGCCCAGCGCGAAGTTGCCGCTTGGAGACGCCCCCTTGCTGGCGTTCAAGCTCAGCTACCGTATAGAAGGCGGCAAGCTCCATCTCAGTATGCAGCCTAAAACAGGTCGGGGCATCAGCCTGGTGCTGGACTCCCAGTTGAATTTCAACGTGACCCGCCTGCTTCGGTCGGCCAGCGAGGCCGGTAAATGGGGGCTGGACTGGGGAAGCACTGCGGATCTGGTGCCTGAAAAACGGGTAATTAACTAGCCCTCGAAATCAGCTTGCTGCGAAAGCCTCGTGGCCGGTCCGCGATTCCCGGTAAATCGGGAAGGTGACTTTGATGCTGACCCCCTTGCCGTCAAAGAGATTCGAGGCCTTGACTGTCCCGCCGTGATGCTCGGCAATGATCCGCACGACATACAGACCCATGCCAAAGTGGAGCCGGTTGTCGGAATTGTTCTCCCGGATCGAGAACATGGAGTCGAAGATATTGTCTACCTTGTCCTCCGGAATGGTCGGCCCCTGGTTGGTGACAAACAGCGTGAGGTTGGTGCCCTCGGCTGTCAGGCCGACGGTGATGGTCGAGCCCGCTTCTGAAAAGTCCACGGCGTTATCGATAAGTTTGTCCAGCAACTGCTCAACCCGATAGTCTGACACGGCAGTTTTAACGGTCTGTTCGATCCCCTGGTAACGGAAGGTTCGCTCCGGATGGCTGGTGCGACAGTTGTTCAGATAGTTCTGCACCAGTTCGTACAGATCAATGATTTCGACCTCTTCTGCCTGCAGTGCATCTTCCAGGCTGGCGGCATCAGCCAGGTTCTGGACGATCATGCCGATCCGGTTGACGCCGCGCTTGGCCGCATCCAGGTATTTTTCCCTGCCCTCGGCTGTTTCCTCGAATTCCAGGTTCTGCAGTGAGGTCGACAGGGCATTGAGTGGATTGTTGATCTCGTGGCGCAGGGTACGCGGCATGTTCTCCAGGAACTGGTTGTGCTGGTGCAGCCGCGACAGCATGCCCGAGATGCTGCGGGCAAGGTCACCGATTTCGTCTCCGGATTCGGTTTCGGCTTTCAGCTGGTTTGTCTTCAGGCGGCCATAGATGTCGATCGCGCCGGTTGCCTCGGTTCCCAGCTTTCTGATTCTGCTGGCGAGCCTCAGCGAGAACACCAGGATCAAAGCGACGAAGATCAGCAGTGACAGGACCGAGAAGTTGACGATTCGCTGCAGCGCACCTCGTCGAAGCTCATGTATGCGTTCGGTATTCTGCTTGAGCAGGACCGTGCCAATAATCTCGTTCTGCGCAATGATGGGATGTGCGGCGACAATGACCTCGCCTTCCTCCTTGGAATAGCGCCGCTGGTAGGTCGGCTGACCATTCAGCGCACTTTCAATAACTTCCTCATCACTCTGGGGTGAGGCCCGCAGGTTGGCTTCGATAATGCTGTACAGCGGATCCATGAGCCAGCCAACGAAACCGAACCAGGTGTCGGACCAGCTGGCGTCACGTTGCTGGGCCTGCTGGGGTGCAGCCTGGTAGCTGCCGACCTCCGCTCGCACCCGCCGTTGCGAGTCAATGACCTGTATATTGGCGCCGGAATAGCCCAGGCCTTCAATAATGCGCAGCACCTCGGGTGATTTCAGCAGGACCAATCCATAGGCTTCCCGGCCCGCGGAGGGCAGGGTGCCGGTAATGGACTCAATAGCCCGGGTCTCGGGGTTGTCTACATCGACGACCGCCAGGCCAAACTGCCGTGTTGATCCCAGCAGCTCCAGGGGAATCCTGAACTCAATGGCATAGCCGTCCTTGACCTCGGACATGAATCCCGGGATGCGGTTTTCGGGTTCTCCCTGGATGGCGTAACGCCAGTCGTTGTCGATGAAATAAGCTGTGGTGACACCGGGTTCAGTCATGGTCAGGGCGACTTTCTTGATAGTCTCGTCCTGTCCGGTGAAGGTGATTCTAAGGTGATCCGAAAGGTCCAGCCGCAGGATGTTTCTGTCCCTGAACACCAGTGAGTCGTCCCTGACAGTGACCAGTGCATAGATCTGGTCATTATGCTCGCCCAGCGCCAGGTAGAACTGGTTCAGATTCTGATCCCTGCCCTCGCCCTTGCTGTCGCCCATGTCGAGGCTGCCAAAGCCGATGTTGTATTCGAGGACTTCTTCCCAGTCATTGTCACGACCGTCGATACGAATGGGTTTTTGCAGGGGGTGGGCATACAGCTGTTCATAACCCTCAGGTGACAGTGGCAGCTCGTAAAACAGATCGGACCGGCCATTGAGCAGGGTCGAGATGCCCTCGGCAGTGAGCAGCTGGGCGTTTGCCTGGCTGTCAACGAGGAAGTCTTCCATTTCAGACAGGTACAGATAGCTGAACCAGGGAATCACCACCAGGGCGAAACTCATCAGGATCAGCAGCTTCGTGCCCAGACGGGGTCCACGACCAGGAGACGTGTCCAAATCAGGTTACCCGTCTATTTGCTGGACCAGCGGTACCCGTAGCCATATTCGCTCTTGATGCAGTCGAAGTTGGGATCAATGCTCTCGAACTTCTTGCGGATGTTACGCATGTGTGTGTTGATCGTGTTGTTCGTGACCAGGGATTGCATGGTCGCATTCATCAGCGTGTCATAGGAAACCGCATGTCCCGGCACCCTGACGAGTTTTGCCAGCATCCTGAATTCTGTACCGGACAGATTGATGGGCTGGCCTTTCCAGGAAACGAGCAATGCCTCCTGATCAATGGACATATCACCCACCATTTTGGCGGTTGAGGCGTTGTTCCCGGCTTCCACGCGGGCCGTATTGATTCGAAGCAGCGAGCTGATGCGCTCGGCCAGGTAGTTCAGCGAAATGGGTTTGGGCAGATAGTCCCAGGCACCCAGTCGCAGTCCGGATATCTTATCGATTTCAGTGATCCGCTCCGTCAGGAATATAACCGGCAATGATGAATTGCGGCTCAGCAGGTCGCGGCATATCTCAAAGCCTGCATCGACTTCATCGCCCAGAATGATGTCAAGGATCGCCAGGTCGGGCAGTTCCTTGTCGAAACCGGCCAGCGCTTCGCTCCGATTGCTGTAGGCGACAACGTCGTAACCCTTCTTGGTGATGGCGTCAACGTAGTTGCTCCTCTGATCGGGATCGTCCTCAACGATGGCAATGCGTTTTGCCATGAATACTCCTTACAAGCTGCAGTTGCTAATCAGACACTGGAAGTCATAATTTATCCAGTACAACTCACTGATTTGCGTGCAATTTTAGCCGATTCATCGGTTCTCCACATTAGTTCACGCATCTTTCACTTTCCCTCAAGCAGCACTTGATGATTGTGGTCCCTAATGGACGCCAGTGGAATCCGGAAACCGGGCTGGAACGGTGGTACCGGAGACCGCCCGGCAGAGTGCTGCAACGCTGCAACGAAGCTGCATCAAAGCGATAACAAGGCTCACGCCACAGTATTGCAATTGCAGTCGTTCGGGTCTTGTCGTAGTTCAGGCTATATCGTAGTTCAGGCTAAGTAGTAGAGGGAAAAACGTGAAAGTATTTGTACCCATGTCTGATGCAACCCTGGGAATGAACGGGGAAGTTCATCAGCAACTGATTCCATTTGATCCCGCCTTTCTTGAAGAAGCCCGACCCAGGGAAGGTCACAAGCCGGCCAATTGGGTTGCCGAGTGCAACTATGAGCAGGCCAGACAGCGACTGTTTGCCGTTCAAAACTGATTACCCTCCAGAATCCCCCTTTGTTTACACCTTAACTGGTGCCAGAAGCCTCGACCCCGCAAGCCTCAGGGCCTGCGGGGAACGGGCATTTGTTTGATTTTACAAATAAGCCGTTGGAGCAATTTATTCACGTGGTCTGATAACAAATTAAGTTAACAGTCTGATTTTTATTGAAATAGCTTTTTTCATCTTCTAAAGTTGGGGCGATTAATAACGATTATCCCGACACCCTGCATCCAGTGCAGCCGGGTTGCCCGAGGAGCTCCAATGTACGTCGATTCCCTTTCCAAAGTTTTGCTCACGTGTGTGGTCACTCTGGCGCTGACGGCCTGTGGTGGTGGCGGCGGTGGTGGTGGCGGCAGCCTCATCGGTGATGGTGCCGGCGGTTCCAGTTCAGGTGGCACCAGCAGCGGTGGCATCTCAAGTACGGGCACGATAACCCTGTCCATTTCGGGTCTGGTCGATGCCAATGGTGAGCCCGACAATGTGCTGGCGGGTAACGAAACAGCAACGCTTACTGCCGAAGTCACTGAAAATGGTTCTGCCGCTGAACTGGTAGTCCTGTTTGACGCAACCATCGGTCAGCTGGTGCAGAGCAGCGCCCAGTCAACCGATGGCACCGCCCAGGTCCAGATACGGGGAACCGGTGAAGCAGGCGCTTCAACAGTCACGGCCAGCACGACGCTGAGTGATGGTACAGAGATCAGCACAACGCTGATTGTTCAGACAAGTGCCAGCGCGCCAACCATCGCCATTCTGGATGCGTCCAACAACCCGGTGGACACGGTGGAGCTTCGTGCTGCGGATTCCGCTGCACTCAAAGCCAGGCTGACGGACTGGGATGGCTCGCCACTGAGCGGTATCGGCGTGAGTTT
>JAQCAK010000194.1 GCA_027621895.1 Pseudomonadota bacterium
TCGACCTGAATGTCCTTGTAGTCCATTTCGTAGGGCGGAATCTCGAACTGCACGTAACCACCGGCACGGAAGTTGACTTCTTCCCCTTCCGGCAGCTTCAACACCAGTTCCTTGATGAAAGTCGCCACGTTATCGTTGGAAATAACCTCGCATTCCCAGCGTTTCACACCGAAGAACTCAGCAGGGACTTCAATCTTCATATCCTGCTTGACCGCGGTCTGGCAGGACAGCCGCCAGCCTTCTTTCTTCTCACCCCGGGTAAAGTGCCCTTCTTCCGTGGACAGCATCGAACCACCCCCATCGAGCACCTTGCAGCGACACTGCGCACAGGTACCACCGCCACCACAGGCTGAGGACAGGAAAATGCCGGCATCTGCCAGTGTATTCAGCAGCTTGCCACCGGCTGCGGTGGTAATCGTCTTGTCGGGATCTCCATTGATCTCGATCGTGACGGCTCCGGAGCTGACCAGGTGTCTTCTCGCGTAAAGAATGACGAACACCAGCATCATGATCACGCCCGTGAACATGCTGACGCCGAGAATGATTTCCGTGTAATTCATGTCTGTCTGTTACCTGCTTTGACGTCTTACAGTGAAATGCCGCCGAAGGACATAAAGCCCAGCGACATCAGGCCGACGGTAATAAATGTAATGCCGAGTCCGCGCAGACCCTGCGGGATATCGCTGTACTTCATCTTCTCGCGGATGCCCGCGAGAACCACGATAGCCAATGCCCAGCCTACGCCAGAACCAAAGCCGTAAACCACACTCTCGGCAAATGTGTAATCCCTGTTCACCATGAACAGCGAGGCACCGAGGATCGCGCAGTTCACTGTGATCAGTGGCAGGAACACGCCCAGGGCGTTGTATAGCGCCGGTACAAACTTGTCGAGGAACATTTCCAGTATCTGGACGATCGCCGCAATAACGCCGATATAGGACAGAAAGCCAAGGAAACTCAGGTCCACATCCGGCAGACCAGCCCAGGCAAGCGCGCCCTCAGAGAGCAGGAACTGGTAAATCAGGTTGTTGACCGGCACGGTGATGGTCAGCACCACCACCACGGCGATACCCAGACCCAGAGACGTCTCGACCTTCTTGGAGATGGCGATAAACGTACACATGCCAAGAAAAAACACGAGCGCCATGTTCTCGATGAACACGGCTCGAACAAACAGGCTCAGAAAGTATTCCATGGCAACTATCCCTTGGAGAGCGCGGTATGACCGCCGATCTCGAACTCAGGTTCTTCAACCTGATCGGTCTTCCAGGCACGCAGCGCCCAGATCAGCAGGCCGATAATAAAGAAGGCTGAAGGTGGCAGCAGCATCAGGCCCATGGGTGCATACCATCCGCCTTCACTGACGACCGGCAGCACCTGGAAACCAAACAGGCTGCCGGAGCCGAACAGTTCACGGATAAACGCGACCGCCATCAGGCAGGCGCTGTAGCCGAGGCCGTTGCCCAGTCCGTCCAGAAAACTGATGCCCGGCGGATTCTGCATGGCAAAGGCTTCCGCCCGTCCCATGACAATACAGTTGGTGATAATCAAACCGACAAATACGCTCAGCTGCTTGCTGATGTCATAGGCCACCGCGCCCAGGATCTGGTCAACCACGATAACCAGCGAGGCGATGATGGTCATCTGCACGATGATTCGAATACTGCTGGGAATCTGGTTGCGAATCACCGAGATAAACAGGTTCGAAAATGCGGTGACCAGCGTCAACGCAATACACATGACCAGCGCCACACTCATCTTGGTGGTCACCGCCAGCGCCGAGCAGATGCCCAGGATCTGCAATCCGATGGGATTGTTGTTAAAGATGGGGTTCAGAAGAACTTCTTTAGGATTCATGATCGACCTACCCTCTGATGTCTTTCAGTATCGGGCCAAAACCATCCTCGCCCATCCAGTAGGCAATGATGTTTTCGACGCCCTGGCTCGTCAGGGTTGCGCCCGACAAACCATCAATTTTGTGTTCCGGATTGGATGTCTCCGGTGGCACGCTGCCCTTGATCACATCCAGCGCAACGCGGCCATCCCTGTAGATTTCCTTGCCATGCCACAGTGACTTCCAGTCCGGGTTGTCGACCTCGCCACCGAGTCCAGCGGTTTCGCCATGCTCATAAAAGGTAATGCCGGCTACCGTATTCATGTCCGGTTCCAGCGCGATATAGCCGTACAGGGTAGACCACAACCCGTAACCGTGTATCGGCAACACCAGCTTGCTGATTTCACCCTCGTCTCGCAGGATGTAGACTGTGCTGTACCGCGCCCTTCGCGTGATGGACGCCACGTCCTCCGCGTCACCCAGCGCCTTCGACCGGGACGGATCCTTGCTGGCCTTGCGCTGGTCGTAGGTTGCTGCCTCGATGCCGCGATCCTTGGCTTCCACGACACTCAGCATGCGCTTTTCTTCCAGGTCGACCACGCGAACCTCGAACTGGCTGAACAGCTGGTCGACGTCGGCAGACGCGTCCGTTTCCTTGTTATAGAGACCGGCGGTTTCCAGGATATTCTTGTTTCGATCCAGCAGCTTGTTGGCAATCCGCTCCGGTTTCAGGAAGACCGCCGCGCTGGACACCACTACCGAACAGGCGAAACACACCATCAGCGACACCAGGATGATGTTACGCATGGAATCCTTGTTGTTCGCGGCTGGTTTGTTGCCGCCAGCAGCGGGATCGTTGCCTTTTTCAGACTCCGACACGGGCAAGCCTCCTTTTCACATTTGCACGAACGACACCCCAGTCAAACAGCGGGGCAAACAGGTTTGCAAACAGAATCGCGAGCATAATGCCCTCGGGGTAGGCCGGGTTAACAACCCGGATCAGCACCGTCATGACACCGATAAGCGCACCGTACCACCACTTGCCGGTGTTCGTCATGGCCGCGGAAACCGGGTCCGTCGCCATGAACACCATACCGAACGCAAAACCGCCCAGCACCAGGTGCCAGTACCAGGGGGTCGCAAAAGCCGGATTGGTGTCAGAACCGATCACGTTGAGCAGCAGCGACATACCCACCATACCCAGCATGACCCCGGCCATGATGCGCCAGGAAGCCGCCTTGGTGACCAGCAGTACGACACCACCCAGCAGGATGGCCAGCGTGGAGGTCGCTCCCACGGAACCCTGGATATTGCCAAGGAAGGCGTCCATCCAGGTGACACCCTGGTTACCCAGCTCCCCGATCCCGTAAGCCGCCATGACAGCCAGCGGCGTGGCACCACTGAAGCCGTCGACCGCCGTCCAGACACTGTCGCCGGAAATCTGGGCCGGATAGGCGAAAAACAGGAAGGCCCGGCCAGTCAGTGCCGGATTCAGGAAATTCTTGCCCGTACCTCCGAAAATTTCCTTGCCGATCGCAATCCCGAAGGAGATGCCCAGGGCAGCCTGCCAGAGCGGGATCGAGGCCGGCAGGATCAGGGCGAACAGGATACTGGTGACGAAGAAGCCCTCGTTCACCTCGTGTCCACGGATCACCGCAAACAGGACTTCCCAGATACCACCGACGATAAACACGGTCATGTAGATGGGTACAAAGAACACCGCGCCGTAAACCATGCAGTCCCAGATACTGCAGGCGTCATAGCCCGCCACCAGTTCCAGCAGGAAGCCGCGCCAGCCATCCAGGGATTCAATGCCCATCTGATCCATGGCCAGATTGGCCTGGTGACCGGTGTAGTACATGCCAGCAAACATCGGCAGGAACGCCGCCAGCCAGACCGTGCTCATCAGTCGCTTCATGTCCACGGCATCACGAACATGTGAACCGGTTTTCGTTACAAAACCCGGCGAGTAGAAAATGGTATCCACCGCTTCATAGACGGCGTAAAACTTTTCGTACTTGCCACCTTTTTCGAAGTGTGGCTCCAGGTTGTCCAGTACTTCACGCAAAGACATGTTTTAACTCTCTTTTTCTATCCGCGACAGCATCTCGCGCAGATAGGGTCCATACTCATATTTGCCAGGACATGCGAAGGTACACAGCGCAATGTCTTCTTCATCCAGCTCCAGTACACCCAGTTCAATCGCACTCTCAAGATCACCGACCACCAGGGCTCGCAGCAGTTGGGTAGGCAGAATATCCAGGGGCATCACTTCCTCGTAGGTGCCCAGGGGAATGATGGAACGCTCACTGCCCTCCGTCGAGGTGGACATGTTGAACTTTCTGCCAAACCTGAAGCAGCCCAGGTAAAGCCGCGTCAGCGAGAACTTCTCGACGCCCGGCATGACAAATTCCAGCAGTTCCCGCTCGGTACCCTCGTGCAGCACCGAGACCTGGTTGTGGTATCGGCCCAGGAACGCGGTGGATTTCGCCGCCTTGCGGCCATCGAGCACGGAACCGGTGATGACGCGGTTGTTGCCTGCACTCAGCTCGCCGGCGGTCAGTTCATCCAGGCTGGCACCCAGCCGGGTTCGGATCAGTCGTGGATTGGTGACCTCGGGGCCTGCCAGTGCAACCACGCGGTCAAACCAGCGTTTGCCCGAGACAAAAAGATGGCCAATCGCAATGACATCCTGGTAGCCCACATACCAGACGCTTCTGTTGGTATGCACCGGGTGCAGAAAATGAATGTGAGTGCCCGCGTTACCTGCCGGATGCGGACCGGAGAAGGTTTCGTTTCGCACCTTCGGATTCTGCGACGTCGGCAGCTGCGAACCCTGCATGCTGCAGACATAGACCGGGCCCTCGGTCAGGCGGGACAGTACATCAATACCCGCGAGATAGGCGTCGGACTCTTCATTGATCATCAGGGAGGGGTCAGCCGTCAGGGGTCGTGTATCTGCCGACGTGATAAACATCGCCGATGG
>JAQCAK010000195.1 GCA_027621895.1 Pseudomonadota bacterium
TAACCGATGATGAGCCACAGCAGCGAAACCACGCAGGTGATCGCAAAACACTGCATCAGCACAGACAGTACGTTCTTGACCCGGACCAGGCCGGCATAGAAAAGCGACAGACCCGGGATCGTCATAAACAGCACCAGGGCTGTCGACGTCAGGATCCATGCGGTGTTGGCGCCGTTCAATTCGTCCGCCAGTGCGGCGGGTGACAGGAACAGCAGGGGAATCAGACTACAGGGAATCAGGGCAGGGACTGCTTTTTTCATGGGATGCTCCTCTCATTCCACGGACCGACCACACCCGTCGCCGGTTATCGTTGCGTTGATATTGTGCAATCGAGTGTACCGGAATGCCCTGCCAAAGTGCATATGACCTACGAAAATATCAAAGGCGTTCGTTAGACCGAAAAGATCATCGACGCGAACCCGCCAGTCATGTTCAATGGTGAAGCAGGGTACCGCTCTGCGATTCAGCCGAGTTGTCGAGTCGGACCTGCATATACTCAATTCGCAATTGCGGGAGTTCTTATGCGACGACAGAAACGTGAGAAATCCGACCGGGCATTCGCCCGCGGATACCAGTCAGGTGTACACGGCAAATCTCGAGAGCTTTGCCCTTACCATGACGAAACCGTCAAACAATCCTGGCTGAATGGCTGGCGTACCGGCCGCGAGGATAACTGGGATGGCATGGTCGGCACTGCCGGCGTTTGCCGACAGATTCAATAAGTCACGTAAGCCAAACCAGAAGAACCATCAAGAGAAATTCAAGTACCAGGGCAAACGTCCATCCACATCTGCTGCAGCCATCAGCTGCAGCGCCACAGGAGATTTTGACAACCTCGCCGGTTACACTGCTTATCTAAAGCGGTGTCATCCGGAGGGGTTGCAATGGTCCAGACAATCAACCAGCGAATAGCCGCGCAGATCGAGGGTGACTTTGTCGTCTTCCTGATCGGCGCACGCCTGAATCGCTGGTGGAAGTTTCCTGAATTCATCCGGGTCGGTCGCGCCATGGACCGCATGGTCACCGAACTGCAGCAGCACCCCGAGCTCGGCCTGCTGCACGTCGAACGCACCGGCACCCTGCTCATTCAGTACTGGCGCTCTTTTGAACAGCTGCACGCCTACGCCCGCGATCGTGACGCCGAACACCTGCCTGCCTGGGCCGACTTCAACCGCCGGCTGGGCTCCAACGGTGACATTGGCATCTGGCATGAAACCTATCTGGTGCCTGCCGGCCAGTACGAGGCTATCTACAACAATATGCCCGCATTCGGTCTGGCGATGGCAGGCAGCTGGGTGCCGGCCTCGGGGCAGAACAAGACGTCAAAGGGCAGGCTGCGGCAGTCCGATGGTGCCGATGAACCGGCCTACGACGATCAGACGGTCTGAGCGTTCCTGATCGCCATCACCGAGTCATACACCAGGTCCGGCCCTGCATAGATAAAGCCGGTGTAGATCTGTACCAGGTCTGCACCCAGGGCGATCTTGTGAGCCGCATCCTCACCCGTCATGATGCCGCCCACGCCGATAATGGCGATCCGGTCCTTCAGCTCTGAGGCCACCACTTCAAGCGCATGGTTGGCCTTGTCCCGCAGCGGTTCCCCGGACAATCCGCCCTGCTCTTTCGCGTAACGGCTGCCGGCCACACTCTCGCGGTCCACCGTGGTATTGCTGACGATTACCCCATCAAGCTCGAACTCGAGCAGCCTTGTCGAGACAATCCGGATCTCGTCATCGGTCATGTCCGGCGCAATCTTGATAACCAGCGGCACGACTTTTCCGTGTTTTTCAATCAGCCGCCGGTGTTCCTGCTTCAGCCCTTCCAGCAGCCGGGGCAGTTCGTCACCGGCCTGCAGGCTGCGGAGGCCCGGCGTGTTCGGTGATGAAATATTCACGACGAGGTAGGTGGCACTCCGGTACAGGCGCCGCATGCAGGACACGTAATCGTCCAGGGCGTTTTCGACCGGCGTATCAAAGTTCTTGCCAATATTGACGCCCAGCACGCCCTTGCCGCTGGCATGAAAATTCGAATGCCGGATCCGGCGGGACATGGCGTCCGCGCCCTCATTATTGAAGCCCATGCGGTTAATGATCGCGCGCTCCTCGGGCAGCCTGAACAGGCGTGGTTTGGGGTTCCCGGGCTGGGACCTGGGCGTGACGGTGCCGACTTCCACGAACCCGAAGCCGAGGGCCGCAAAGCCGTCGATACATTTCGCATCTTTATCCAGCCCGGCAGCCAGTCCGACCCGGTTAGGAAATTCGATACCCATCACGGTGACCGGGTCCATGGGAACTTCCCGTGACACCAGCGGCCCGAGTTTCAGCGATCCTGCCAGGCCGATCGCGGATAGCGAGACGTGGTGGGAGAGCTCGGTGGGCATCATAAACAGGAGGTTTCGGAAGAAGGCGTAGTTCACGGTTTCGACGGGTCTCTGGGAGGCGCAGGAATTATAGCGCATCCATTCTTCTATTCAGGGTGTTCATTCTTGAAGTTGTGTAGCGTTGAGAATCTGAATGCGGCGGCTCTTCTCAGCACCGGTGCTGGGCAACGGCACCTGAAGGTAGCACCCCATCACAACAGTCCCAGCAGAATGGAATACCCCCAAAAGGAGAAACGTCACCCATCGCAAAGTCCGCTCACCTCATCTGTAGTATCATGCGCCCCCGGAACCTCAGGCGCTTCCCACTGTCTATAAAGGCCTCAGATACACAACGGCAGCAGCAACCGATCCATCCCGGTTGCCGGGTTCCAATAACAGAAGAGGAGTAGTTATCGAACCATGCAGCATCGTGAAGAAATAATGGCACTGGAGAAATGGCTCTCCAGTCGCATCATCGGCCAGCAGAAACTGGTCAACAGACTGCTGATGGCACTACTGGCCGACGGACACCTGCTGGTGGAAGGCGCGCCGGGCCTGGCAAAAACCAAGGCCATCAAGACCCTGGCCGACGGCATCGAGGGTGAATTCCACCGCATCCAGTTCACGCCCGACCTGCTGCCCTCCGACGTCACCGGCACAGAAATCTACCGGGCCCAGGAAGGCACCTTCGAATTTCAGCGGGGGCCGATCTTCCATAACCTGATCCTGGCCGACGAGATTAACCGGGCACCGGCAAAAGTGCAGTCAGCCCTGCTGGAAGCCATGGCAGAGCGGCAGGTGAGCTTCGGCCGACAGACCTTCAAACTGCCGGAACTGTTTCTCGTGATGGCAACCCAGAACCCGATTGAGCAGGAGGGTACCTATCCCCTGCCCGAGGCCCAATTGGACCGGTTCCTGATGCACGTGACCATCGACTACCCGGATGCCGTCTCCGAACGGAGTATTCTGCAGCTGGTGAGGAACGAGGCACTGGACGTGGCTGATGCCATGCCGCCGTCGACCATCACCCAGGAGGCGATCTTTGCAGCACGCAAGGAACTGCTCAACCTGCACATGGCGCCAGTGGTGGAGGAATACATTATCCAGCTGACCATGGCGACCCGGAATCCGGCGGCCTATGGCGAAGACCTCGCAAACTGGCTCGACTACGGCGCCTCGCCAAGAGGCACGATTGCGCTGGACATCTGCGCGCGGGCCAACGCTTTCCTGCTGGGCAAGGATTTTGTTTCGCCGGACGATGTTCAGGCGGTACTGCACGATGTGTTCCGGCACCGGATCATTGTCAGTTTTGAGGCAGAAGCCATGGGTGTCGATGCGGACAAGATACTCGACCTGCTTGTGCAACGGGTCGCGGCCGCCTAGGACGCCATGACTGCCAGCAACCCTTCCCGAACGGAGGCCCTGAACGCGCTGCATGAGTACCGCGGCGCGTACACGAACGTGCGCGACCTGATCGCGCTGCGTTATGCCGCCCGCGAAATCGCCGAGCTCGCGGACAACAAGACATCGAATCCGCTGGCCGGCCTGCTGACCTCCAAATTCCAGGGGCGCGGTATCGATTTCTCCGAGGTCCGGGTCTACCAGCCGGGCGATGATGTCCGCACCATCGACTGGCGGGTCACCGCCCGCACCCAGGTAGCCCATACCAAGCTGTTCCAGGAAGAAAAGGAACGGCCGGTACTGATCCTGGTGGACCAGTCCGCGTCCATGTACTTCGGCTCCCAGGTGACCTTCAAATCGGTGCTGGCTGCCCGAACAGCGGCGCTGGTGGCCTGGGCTTTCCTGGAACGGGGTGACCGGGTCGGCGGTATTGTCTTCTCGGAAAACGGCCATCGGGAGATTCGGCCGCGTCGATCGAAGCACGCCGTGCTGCGGCTGATCAACGAGATGAACGACTTCAACCACGCGCTGAAAAGAGAATCAGCAATCGAGGAGTCGGCCCGCTCGAAGAACTATTTTGCCGAGGCGCTGCTCAACGTTCGGCGGGTGACCAAGCACGGCAGCGTGATATTCGTGATCAGCGACTTCGCTGATTATTCACCGGAAGCCCGCATTCACCTGCAGCCGCTGGCGCGCCATAACGATGTGGTTGGTATCCATGTTTCCGATCCTCTGGAACAGTCATTGCCAGCGCCCGATCTGTACACCATCACCGATGGCATCAGCCGGTCGCGCATCAACACGGCCAGCCGCCGGCATCGGGAAGCCTACGAGACAGGTTTCCAGCAGCGCCTGGCTGCTATCCAGGAAGAATTCATGCGGGTACGATCGCCGCTGATCACGCTGCAGACCCACCAGTCCATCGTCGACGGTCTGAATCGACAGGCAGCCGCGATGGCAAGGCGGTAGTCGATGGCAGCGGCACCTTCCAACCCGATGCAGCCCGGCATGATGCAGCAGGCAACTGATCCGCTGGCCCAGCTGCGGGACATCCAT
>JAQCAK010000196.1 GCA_027621895.1 Pseudomonadota bacterium
AGCCTGGAACGCACGGTGGGTCCGTCCAATCTCACCCGGGTGAATGGCCGGCGAACCGTGACCCTGAACGTGATTCCGCCGGATCATGTAACCCTGGAAGAGGCGCTGGAAAGGCTGGAGGCGGAAGCATCTCCCGTGATCGAGGCTGAACTGCCGCCCGGGGGAGCCGTCAAGTACCGCGGCAATGCAGACAGGTTGAAGCAGGCACTGTCGGGGGTTCTTAAAAATTTCAGCCTGTCACTGCTGATCCTGTTCATGATCATGGCGACGATGTTCCGCTCGATCAAGGACAGCCTGCTGGTGCTGCTGGTCATGCCAGTCGCGCTGGCGGGTGGGTTGGGCGCTCTCAGGCTGCTGAACCTCGTGACCTTTCAGTCCCTGGATATGCTGACCATGATTGGCTTTATTATTCTGCTCGGGCTGGTGGTCAACAACGCGATTCTGCTGGTTGATCAGACACGGCGAGCAGAAGCCCGTGGCCTGGCAACTGCAGACGCCGTGCAGGAAGCGATCAGAATCAGGGCAAGGCCGATCTTCATGAGCTCGCTGACCAGCGTCTTCGGCATGTTGCCGCTGATGCTGGTGCCGGGCATCGGATCTGAAATTTACCGCGGTCTTGCAACGGTGATTGTTGGAGGCATGTGCGTGAGTGGCCTGACCACGCTGGTCCTGATGCCGTCGCTGCTGAAGCTGAAGATGTCCGCCGTCACTCGAGCCACACTGCCCGCAGGCAGGAAAATGGAGGTTGTGCCATGAATCAGGGAATGACTGCCAGCCCGGCGAAAAAGCCGAGGAAAAAATTGAGCCGTCGAACTGCCGGTCTGCTGTCGGGCATGCTGCTGGGTCTCGCTGCCCTGCAGGCACAGGCGAGCAATCCAACGGTTGTCATCAGCAGCGTTGAAGAAGCCGGAGAGGTGGCGCCGGTCAGGGTCAACGGCCTGACCCGATCACGCCACGACATCCTGCTGCCGGCCCGTGCAGAAGGTCAGTTAATGTGGGCTCTCGATGAAGGTGCCAGGGTTCAGCCCGGTGATGTGCTGGCGCAGATTGATCGTCGACAGCTGGAAATTTCGCTGCAGGAAGAAAATCACCTGCTGGAACGCGCCACGGTGAACCTGGCTTATCTCGAGGGTGAAGCAGCACGGCTCCAGGCCCTGGAATCGAAAAACATGGCTTCCAGGACCCAGTTGGCAGAACTGGTTTCCCGCCGTGATATCGCCAGGAACGATATCAGTGTGGCGCATACCCGCATTGCCAGAATCGAGGACAACCTGGCCAGGACCGCCCTGCTATCACCCATACAGGGCGTCATCGTCGAACGTCTCAAGGAACGGGGTGAATATGCCCGGGTGGGAGAAACGGTGGTCAGGGTTGTTGACCCGGCCGCACTCGAAATCACCGCCGCCGTACCTGTCATCAACCTGAACCGGATCGATTTTGACGCCCCGGTTCAGGTCAGCCTGCCGGAGCTGACGTTTCCTGCTGATCTCAAGGCGGTGATCCATGCCGGTGACCAGAGCTCCCAGACTTTCGAGGTCATTGTTGATGTGCCTGAGGAAATGACCCCGAACCTGGTCTCCGGCCAGTTTGTGGAAGTGGAGGTGCCGCTCAGTACCAGCAAACTGCTGTATGTGCCGAGGGACGCGGTCGTACTCAGATCAGAAGGCAGCTATGTCTTCCGGATTAATGATGAGAATGTGGCGGAGCGGATCAGTGTTGTGCTGGGCAAGGGTCGGGGCACGATGGTCTCGGTGCTGTCTGCAGAAGGCGCGCTGCACCAGGGCGACCGGGTGGCCATTCGAGGTGTTGAAAATCTCCAGGACGGTCAGCAGGTTACCCCTGTTGCGAGTTAGAAGCCTGATTGGCTTCCAACCATTCTTCCACCTGCTCCGCGAGTCTTTCCCTGTCCTCCATGGAGATTCCCTGTGGATCGAAGCGCCAGCGATTGTGACGGGTCAGCAGGGGCAGCAGTTCCGGCCGGTCTATCCGCAGTAGCCAGTGAGTCATGAGTTCCCCGGCGGTTCGCCGGTAGCCCTGTTCTGACAGCAGGGCCTCGATCCTGAAGAAGGGGGATTCCGCGCCAGGGAGGACCCAGGTTTTTCTGTCGTGATGACGGATTTCATCCAGCATGACCTGCTCCGAGGTCGCAATTCGCCAGCCGAGGAAAGCCAGCAGGATGAATCCCAGGACGTAGAGCTCGGTTTCATAGTCCTCCAGTTTCTGCTCGCTCCACCAGATCTGGAAGAGAAACAGGTTGTTACCCAGGAAATCCCAAACTGGCTGCACCAGGCTGGCGCTGTCCTCTTCCAGGCTCAGCCACTGGGATGGCGTGGTATCCACGGTCACCCAGCGGTCTCCCAGCCAGGCGATGGACCAGGCATGGGCATGACGCTGTCTGACCACATACATGTTCATACCGCTGTTCCATTCCTGGATTGAGTAGCCCACCACGTAGCGAGCAGGCACGCCGAGGCGGCGCAGCATCAGGGTGGTGGCGCTGGCGAAATACTCACAGTGTCCGGCCCGGGACTCCTTGAGGAAGTAAGCCAGCGGGTTGCTCTGGACCCCCGGGTTGTCCTGGTACAGGGTGTACCTGAAGTCGTTGAAAAACCGCTGTACGTAACTGACAGCCTGGTCCGGCGTCAGGCCGGTGGGCGTCAGTTCGTCCAGCACAGGCTGGTATTCACCCGGAATGATCAGGTCCGTGGAGCCTGGCTCCTGGCCCAGGAACCCGCGGTCGTCGTAGCGGACCTTGTAGTAGGGGGCGGGGATCAGTCCTTCGCCCAGAATCGCACCGTACAGGGACTGACGAAGGTCCGTGGCCGCAAGCTCATTGATTTCCGTGAGTTCCGCGGGTACCGGAATCAGCGCCCGCTCCCTGTCAAACTCCAGATAGATTCTGGCCTCGGGAAACAGCTCTCGCGGCTGTTCTGAAAAAGACCAGCGGAAGTCGTCTGCTTCCGGCAGCTTGTCAGAACCCCGATCAAACACTTCCCAGCTGTTCGATGACGGTGAATTGTAAACAGCCTCGGTCAGTAGTCGCGGGAAATCCGGTTTCTCCGACCTGGGTGCAATGCGGAAAACGATACTGTCTGATAGTTTCAGTCGACCGACATGTCCCAGCGCGGTTCGGGTTCTCATCGGGTCAGTGCGCTGCGAGATCCAGTTGGCGATCCAGCGTTCAGTACTTTTCTTGATACTGAGATGGGTTTCCCGGATTCCCAGGTGCATGGCGGTGGCGCTCAGGAACACGAGGCTCATGGACAGCAGGAAGACTGCGGTGGGAAACCGCGGCGAGCGCAGCTGGAAAAGTGCCGCGACAATAATGAGTGAGGCGACAGGAAAGTAATAGGTGCCCTCCCGGTTCAGACCTGCAGACAGCAGGCAGGCGCCGAGGAACACGTAGTCCATGTCCCAGGACTGTTGAACGGGTTCCCGCTGTCGGCGAAGACTGTAGAACAGCACATCAAGCGACATCCTGGGTGTTGTGCTGTAGGCCAGCACCGCGACCAGGGGGAACAGCAGAATGGGGATCCATTGGATCAGGGTTGTGATGAAGTGGTACTCGCGGGCATTGAGAAACAGAAAGATGACCATTCCCACCAGACCGACACTGGTCAGGTCTGCAACCCGGTAAAAATCGGAACTGGTCAGCGCCCAGCGACGATTCAGCAGGTACCTGGCTTCCAGGATGATGGCCATGGGTATGGCAAACCAGATGAGGTCGCACTGGAATCCCCAGAAGAGCGTGGCGATACCGGTCAGGTACCTGGGTTTGACAGCCTCGTTCATAACGCAGCCAGGTCCACGGCAACCTGCCCCAGGGTCAGTTGATAAAAATCGCTCCGCAGTGTGCTGAGCCCGTTAGCATCAACCCGTCCGGTTTCCTTTCCGTCGGTTGGCTGAGTGGCAGCGGTCACGACAAAGACAGCAGTCTGCACACCACGCTGTTCGACGGCCTCAAGGAGCCGCTGACGTTGTTCGTCCATACCCGCGAATACGAAAACGCAGCCACTGAGCAGCCGTGCCCGCTGGCCCAGCATCTCGATCAGGTCTTCCTGTTCCCGGGTGTCCGTTGACTGATCCAGCGTTGCCAGTGCCTCAAGCTGCTGGGAGGTCTGCGAAAAGCCCCTGCCGGCGGTGATCACCTGGGGGCCGTCAGCCAGAATACACAGGTCCATCAGGCCATCATTGTTCTCCATGGCGGTCAGCAGGCTGGCAGCAACCGAGATAACTTCCTCGTAGATCTCCGGGTCCTGGGGCAGCGAATCAACCACCAGCGCCTGGCGAACGAAGAATTCATCCTGGAACTCCTTCACCACCGGCTTGTCCCGCCTCGCTGAACTTGCCCAGTGAATTTTTCGAATCGGGTCACCATCGCGATAGTCTCTGAGGGAAACAAACTCATCGGATTCCCCGATTGACCAGGTCGAGTTGACTCCCCCGGGTTGGAAGTGCCGTCCACCGGCAAAACTGAACTTTCGTGATACCGGGTAACGTCGGGGCAGTACGGTCAGGTGCCCGGGGTTATTGAATTCGATGATCCCGTAGTTCAGTCCCAGGGGATCGGGATGCATGACCGTGGTTGAAAGGATTCGAACGATGCCTCGGCGCAGTGGCGTGGCTTCCATGCGAGCCTGGGCAGCGGATTTCAGTTCCACGTCAGGGGCGCGGGCAGTTTTGATATTGATACCCGTCTTCAGTCGTTGCAGCCACATGAAGCGGTGGAAACCGATCCAGCGGTCATAGGCGTTTCTTGTTTCCTCGCCGGGCTCCCGGGATCGGCGAAACTCCTCAAAAGTCGGCGGTACCACC
>JAQCAK010000197.1 GCA_027621895.1 Pseudomonadota bacterium
CAGCAGATGACCCCGGCCACGCTGGCGGCCTGGCAGGCCATGTTGGTTGCCGCTGCTGCAGATGGTATCCAGCTGAAACTCGTTTCGGCTTACCGTTCAATCAGCTACCAGTGTGAACTGATCCGGCGGAAACTGGACAATGGCCAGCTGCTGGAAGATATTCTTTGTGTGAATGCCATACCCGGCTACAGCGAGCACCACACGGGCCGGGCGCTGGATCTGCACGCCGGCGACGCTGAACCCCTGACCGAGAGCTTCGAAGCGCACCCTGCTTTTGACTGGCTGAACCTGCATGCGGTGGAATTCGGCTTTTACCTGAGTTACCCAAGAAACAATCCGGCAGGCATCGACTATGAACCCTGGCACTGGTGTTACCGGGCTGACTGAATAGCACTGCCGGCTATCGTGCTCTCCCCGGCGGGGTCAGGTGTACTTTTTCATCTTCTCCGCGATCAGCTTCTTCTGTTCGTCGCTGAGCTTGCTTGCCGCCTTCTTTTCCCTGGCAAACACGTATTTCTCGCGAATCACCTGGCGGGGACCAAAACCGGACACCTTCAGTCGGGCGTAGGCCTCGTCCACCATCGCCGGGTTGCCGCAGAGCAGGAAATGATCCGTGGTGGTATCCGGGTCAAATTCAGCCAACTGGGCGGTCACATAGCCATCTCGTTCGTGACCTGCTGACGCCGGTTCCCTGGACAGGCAGAGTCTCAGTTCAAACCAGGGGTTGCGCTGTCCGTAATCCAGCAACTGCTTGCCATAGATAAACTCCGAACGGTCGCGTACCCCCAGCAGCAGGACGACCTGGCAGTCACCGGCTTCGTTCAACCCGGTTTCCAGGGCTTTGAGGATGGGCATGAAGGGTGACAGACCCACACTGGTTGCGATGAGAAACAACCGCCTCGGCAGTGTCGCGGGCAGGGTCAGCCGACCAAAAGGTCCCGTCACCCTGGCACGCAGACCAACCTCGCAGTCAAACAGCAAACGGGTGGCCCGCCCGCCATCGACCCGGGAGATCACCAGGTCGAGATGTTCACTGTACAATTCCTCAAAGTTGCAGAGACTGTAGCTGCGATCGAACTCACCTTCCGCATCCTCAAAAACAAAGCGGAAAAACTGGCCCGGTTCATAGCGGGTCGTCTCACCGTCTTCCCGGGTAAAGCGGAAATCCCGGGTGCTCGCGCTGAGCGTCCGGAGTCGATCGAGGGTCACAGTAAACATGCAGTATGAGGCACCTTGTAAAATCGCCTATTATGCCCGATATGCCTGAGACAAGAGTTGCAGTTATCGGTGCCGGTCCGGCGGGACTGGTGACCGCGCGTGAACTGCTGCGCCGGGGATGCGAGGTTTCCGTGTTTGAGGCGGGACAGGGCCCCGGTGGTATCTGGGTGCCGGATGGCCGAAGCGCCTTGTATGACTCCCTGCGTACCAACCTGCCAAGGGATGTGATGGCCTTTTCCGACTACACGTTCGACAGTCGCGGTGGCGGTGACAACAAATGGCCGCGCTTTCCCCATCACAGCGCGGTTCTCCAGTACCTTGAAAATTTTGCCCGTCACTTCGGGCTCACTTCCCACATCCGCTGCAATGAGGCGGTAGAAGTGCTGGAGCGACACGGCCATGGCTGGCGACTCCAGACTGCCACGACAACCGAATTCGCCGACGCAGTGGCCGTCTGCACCGGACACTATGACCTTGAACGAAAACCTGAACTGCCCGGGCTGGCGCATTTCCGGGGCCGGCTGGTCCATTCGAAGTCCTACCGTCAGCCTGAGCCCTTCCGAAACCGTCGAGTGGCCTGCTGGGGCACCTCCGCCTCGGGGTTCGACATCTCCACTGAGATCGCCAGCGTTGCTGATCACGTCTACTGGTGCGGCAACCTGTTCAGCGAGAGAACTGCACTGGGTCCGACCCGCACCGGGGCACCGTCACCCGCGGGATTCAACGAAAAGGGACAGCTGCTGCTGACAGATGGTCCTGTCGATATCGATACGTTCATGTACTGTACGGGTTATCAATACCAGTTCCCCTTTCTTGAATCGCTGATCCGCGAGGATCTGCTGTCCGTTGTCGACAACCGGGTGAGTCCGCTGTATCGGGATATCGTCCGGCCCGGCATCCCGACGCTGGGATTCATCGGGCTGCCGTTCCTGGTGGTGCCCTTTCCGCTCTTCGAGCTACAGGCGAAATGGTTCTCGGCGCAGCTCACCGGGGAATTCTCCCTGCCTGATGCTGAAACACAGCTGGCCTGGTGTGCGGATCGCCTGGCAGCCCGGGAACGGGAAGGCAGACTGCCTCGCCATACGCACCAGCTGGGAGAAACACAATTTGAATACTGCGAGCAGCTGGCCGACGAATGCGGCCTCGAGTCACTGCCGGACTGGCTGAGACTGTCCTGGCAGGATGTGGGCGGGGCCCGCCAGCAGGATCCCGCCAACTTCCGCGAGGCCACCCTGCCCGTCCGCGGCCCCACCGTCTGCTGAGGGGCATCCGTTTTGACCGATACTTTTAAGGACATGCCGCTGACGCGCCAGTGCGAGGCGGCATTCAGGCCCGTGGAGATCGCATTTCGCGAACTCTGGAACGAGATCGAGGTAGGCGCGGCTGTCTGTGTGTATCACAACGGCAGGCGGGTGGTGGATCTGGCGGGCGGCTGGATGGATCGCGAGATGGCACGACCCTTTCTGCCTGACACACTGGTCAATGTCTATTCAACCACCAAGGGCCTGGTGACGCTGGCCATCGCCTGTCTCACAGACGCGAAGAAACTGGCGCTGGAATCACCTGTCTGCGAATACTGGCCCGAGTTTGGTGCGCAGGCCAAATGGGACATTACGGTCGCTGAACTGCTGTCTCACCAGGCTGGTCTCTATCAGTTCGATCACGCGCTTCAGGTGAAGGATCTGTACCACTGGCAGGCCCGGGTCTTCGACCTGGCAGCCCAGAAACCTGCATGGCAACCCGGCTCCCAATCGGGTTACCACCCGGTAACCTGGGGTTTCCTGGCCGGTGAACTCATCAGGCGAGTTTCGGGCATGTCACCGGGCACATACATCCGCCAGCAGCTGGGCGAACCGTTCGGTCTCGATCTGTTCCTGGGCGTTCCAGCTGAACTGCATGACCGCTGCGCAGATATGATCGGCGCCAATCACGCACGAAAGCCGGTAACAAGACCAGGACCCGAGAGGGTGATCAGTCTGCCCGCCAGCAATGATCCCGCGATTGCGCCCTATCGACATGCCAGCAGCAGGCACTGGCGCGAGGCAGAAATCCCGGCATCCAATGGCCACGCAAGTGCACGGGGACTGGCACGAATATTCGATGCTGCCATCAATCTTGAGATGTTTTCGGAAAACACGCTGACCGCCATGACAGCCGTGAGAAGCCGAGGCAACCCGGATCCGGTGCTGGGTCAGTACCTGACCCGATCAGCAGGGTTTATCCTGAACAGTCCGGACTGCTATTACGGGCCATCAGAAACTGCCTTCGGTCATTCCGGCGCCGGTGGCTCAATGGCCTTCGCCGATCCTGAGAAACGGGTTGCTTTCGGCTTTGTGATGAACCAGATGCATCCGGACGGGAATGGCCGAACCCGCAGGCTGATTGATACGCTGTACCAGTGCCTGTCGTGATCCGGCCGCAGGGTGGTCCGTTCCTGAAATTTCTCGTGATCCAGGAACGGACTGTCCTTTCAGCAGAACTGCCGGTGCTCAGGACTGCTGGTAAATGTGCACGTCCCGCTGCGGATAGGGGATGGTGATATCGTTTTCGTCCAGCGCAAGCTTGGCTTTCTCCATCAGATCGAAGTAAACCGGCCAGTAGTCCGCTGAATTCACCCAGGAACGGGTCAGAATATTGACCGAGCTGTCGCCAAGACTGTGAATCACGACCATGGGTGCAGGGTCCTTGAGAATTCTCTCATCGGCATCAATCAGGCCGCTCAATACTTCCTTCGCCTTTTTCAGGTCATCGTCATATCCAATACCAAACGTGATGTCGACCCGGCGGGTTTCCTGGGTTGAGAAGTTTGTGATCGGACTGTTGGAGATGGCGCCGTTGGGAATGATGATGGTTTTGTTATCACCGGTAGTCAGGACCGTACTGAAAATCTCGATGCGCTTGACGACGCCGGATTCACCCCCGACCATGATGAAATCACCAGCCTTGTAGGGACGGAAAATCAGTATCAGTACACCGCCCGCGAAATTGGCCAGCGACCCCTGCAGGGCCAGACCAACGGCCAGACCGGCGGCACCCAGGACTGCGATGAACGAGGTCGTTTCTATGCCGATCATGGAAGCGACACTGATCAGCAGCAGTACCTTCAGACCGATACTGATCAGGCTGTTGAGGAAGGTCCGCAGACCCGCATCCATACCGCTCTTCTCGAATCCTCTGGATACTCCCCGTGTGATCGTGCCGATAATCCAGAGACCCGCTACCAGGGTGACGATAGCGAGGATCAGTGTCGGGCCGTATTGCAGCGCCATTTCAATCATCATGTCCACGTACTTGTCCGCGTTCTGAACTTCCTGCAGTGCGGCATCTACAGTAATCGGGGTTTGCAGGACCTCCGTTGCGTTCTGTTCTTCCATCATTCCTCCCGGGGAATATCACTAAAAAAAGGGCGGCATTATAGAGGCCGCTCCGAAATTGTATGTTATCGAGTTGTAAAACCAATGGGGAAATTCACCGGGGAATCCGTGGACCGGTAACGGTCGTTCCCTTCCAAGCCACGCCACTTTGTGGCACCATGCGGCGTTGACCTGTCCAGGCGCGAAACAGCCTATCCTGCTGTATCGATGCGAAAAGAAG
>JAQCAK010000198.1 GCA_027621895.1 Pseudomonadota bacterium
GTTTCCAACAATCCTGTTCATCATCGGGCCAGCCCATACTGTTCCAGTCGCCAGCGAAGCGTGTCGATGCGGTCCTGGCCAAAGAAGGGTTCATTTCTAACCACCATTGTCGGCACACCCCAGTGACCCGCTGCGGACAGTGCGTCCTGGTTACGCAAGACTTCATCCAGGTGATCACCACCCTCGATCGCGGCATCCAGCTCCGCGAGGTCCAGTCCCGCTCTGGCAACCGCATTCTGCAGGTGGTCACCCTGGTCCCAGCCCTCTGTTCCGCCGAAAACCAGTGCGGATACCTGGGTGACATACTCCACGCCCTTGCCGCGTCGGGCCGCTTCCACGCCGAGCGCGCTCAGCCGGTGGATGTAGGGCTGCTGCTCGGCGACCTTCATCGTGCCAGGTTCCTGCACGATCGGATCGGGTCGTGCCGGCACAACCATCGGCATGCCCAGGAACTCAGCACGTCGGCGTGAATCCATGATGATGTACATGGGCTTCTTCCGATTAGATGGATCAAACACCAGTGAGGGGTCACGGATCGCAATTGGGTAGACAATCCGCATCTGGACGTCCACGTCAAAATCCTCCCTGAGGCGTGCCAGGTCCGGAGTCACGAGATAGGAATAAGGACTTCGGAACGACCAGTACACATCAACAGTTTCAGTCATTGGTAGTTTTCTTGTTTAGATTTTTGAACTTGTGATTCGCCAGCTGGCGAGGCTGCCAATGAGCGAAAGAAAGAGGATCAGCAGGATCCGCGGATCACCCAGGTGAAACCAGGGGTCGAGCGGATAGGCGATGGTTTTTTCCATCGCGGCAATCTTGAACTCGTGTGAGCCACTGAAGGCGGGGTTGGTTGCTATCTCGAACATATCCCGGCGCGAGCGATAGCGCATGCCTGCACCACGGGTCCAGTTCTCCATCCCGGGCGCATTCATCAGGTCCATGGCGTCCGCTGCCGCATTGCCAAACAGCACTGGGTGACAGGCGCGCGAGAAGAGCGCGGGATACATGTAGGCCATGTACTTGTCGAGGACGTCATCACTTGAGTCCTGCGGTGATACGCCTTCCACCTGCAGCGGCGTCTCGTACATGTCGATCACGTTTAACATCACAAAGTCATCACCCGTGTCCTCTTCCATAAACCTGCGGGTCCTCGAGAGTCGCTCTGGGGAGGCCTCTGGGTTGCCTTTGGCAATCTGTTCCATGTAATAGTCAATCTCTTCCGTGGTCAGCGGACCTCTGAACGAGGTGTACCAGGAGAAGAAAACCGCGTAGATCACGGCGAGCACAAGCCACATCCAACTTATCCTGGTCATCTCTAGTTACTCCAGTAGGCGAACTCATCATCCGGTTCATCCGGTTGAGACAGGTCGCGGTCAACGTTAATCGGTGTGGTCAATGTCCAAGGCCATCGCGGCTCTGCCTGCTCTGCATTGTGAGCGTCAAGTGCGCTGCGCAAACGCGATACGATGGCAAGATGTTCCGCAAGGAGATCCTCCTGCTCTGGTTCTGTACTGTGTAGATCAAATAGCCACGCTTTCTCTTCTCCTTCAGGGGGTGCGCTGACCACCAGCTTCCAACGTTCATCGCGTACCGCCTGGGCGGCACCACTCCTGAAGAACAGGTACTCATGCGGCGTCTGGCTGCCTTCCTTCATGGCACCCGTCACGTAAGGCACAAGATCAACGCCGTCCATGGTCCTGTCTTCCGGCAGCGCCGCTCCTGCGGCCGCGGCAGCCGTCGCGTACATATCGAAATGGTGGACTGGCGCGTCAAAGATGGTGCCTGCCTCGATCCGGGCCGGCCAGCGGGCAAGGAAAGGCGCGCGAATACCACCTTCAAACAACGTGATCTTCCAGCCCCGGTGTGGATCATTCACATTCGGCAGGCCGATGTAGCCAGCGCCGCCGTTGTCAGAAGTGAACATTACGAGAGTGTTGTCTTCGAGCCCATGTTCCGCCAGAGCGTCCATCACCTGCCCGACACCACGGTCGAGGGAACGGATCATCGCCGCATAGACCCGTTCACGATGCAGTGAAATATGATCCAGAGCATCATAGTCCTCCCGCATAGCCTGCAAGGGCGTGTGCGGTGCCCAGTGGGCAAGGTACAAAAAGAAGGGGCGGTCCTTGTTTGCGGCAATCACCCTGACAGCTTCTTCGGTGTAATATTCAGTCAGATACTTCGGTGGTTCGAACAGCGGTCCGCCGTTGAAGCTCGCCGCAAACCTGAGTGCAGCCCAGAGGAAGCGGTCGATGGGATCAAACTCCTGGCGCGCTTCAATGACATCGGGGTCATCCAGGCGCCCATACAAACCGCTTGCCATCAGGAGACTTTCTTCAAAACCCTGATGATGGGGCGCCATGCCATTGTTTAGCCCGAGATGCCACTTGCCGATGTGCACGGTGTGATAACCCCGGTCGGCCAGCAGTTCCGCGAGCGTGATTTCCGATGGCGGCATTCCCATATCCGCATAATCCATGGCAGATCCCTCGTCATTGCGGAATGAGCCCGGCGAAAGTGGACGCTCCGACTTCCCGGAGATCAGCCTCAGCATCGTACCCATACCGGGCGGTGTCGGTGTGAATTCAAAGCCAAATCGCGTGCCATAACGACCTGACATCAGCGCCGCTCTGGACGGTGCGCAGGTACCATTGGCTGCGTAGCCTTGTGAGAAGGTCACTCCCTGGGCTGCGATGGCATCAATGCGGGGTGTGTCGATGGTCGCGTCAACCCCACCGTTCATGCTGAGATCGTTCCAGCCAAGGTCATCCGCAAGAATCAGCACGATATTAGGTGGCCGCTCGTCTGACGCCCTGCCTTCCGGGTCAACGCCGGTCGCCCATTCAATCTGCTGAGTTGGCCCAATCTCACCGCGCGAGGCCATCATCTTTTCAACGGCAAACAGCGCGATCTCGACCCGAAAGATCCATGCCGTTGCCCCGAAGAGCACCAGCGCAATCAGCGCCATCTTTAACCATCTCATCGGTTAACGTTCCTCTTGTTGTTGTTATCTCGGTATCGTTCTCTCGTTTTAACTGGCCCCGTCAGCAATCCAACGACCGCATCAACCAGGTTTTCTACAAAGTCATCCGACTGCCTGCCGCGAAAGGCGTTTTTCGCCCTTGCCTGCGCGGACATCGCGGAAGCACAGAGCCGCACTGAAAAATCCATCCTCTGCCGAAAAGTTTTGCGATCAAGATGCGGCAACGCCTGTCTTAGCAACCGGCCAAGTTCGACGCCGCTCTCTCCGCCACCACCACCGCTGAACGCTTTTTCTGCCGCTGAATCTTCGATCAGTGTTAGCTGGTGACTGAACGCCTTGATGTAACGGCGATAGCCGGTATGTGCGCGTGCGAGTTCAAAAGCCGGTCGTAGCATCAGCTCGCAGAGCGCACGAAGATCCGGTTCGTCCTTGCCGGAAAGCAGAGCCTCCATCAGTTCTGCCCGCTTCATCCGCGTCTCTTCCGCACGTTCCTCCAGGATTGCCGCAATCAGCCCTTGCAGGTTGCCGAAGTGATACTGCAGGGCTGACGTGTTGTTCTGCCCCGCCTCATCCAGGATCTCGCGGATGGATACCTGCCCCAATCCCTTTTCGGCAATCAGCTTCTCGGCTGCCCGCATGAGTAAACGCCGGGTCTGCTGCCCGCGCTGCAGGCGATTATCTACAGGAAAATCAGCTTGAGTCGTCAATGGGTTTACCTAATGCAGACAATTAATGTAATGTTATACATTAAAATATTCCTTTGCGAAACTGGGAGTGGCGAATGTCAGCGGGCCTGATCGGAAAAATCCTCGGTGCAATTGCCGGGTTCTTTATCATCTTCGTGGTTCTGTTTGAGGCGATATTCCTGGGTTACATGCAACCTGAGCTTGAGTCCACAGGCATCCCAATGCTGGTGATCACGACCACTGATGAAACCGGTAATGCGACGCCGCGTCGCCTCGCGCGCCTGCAGATAGACGGCAGAGTTTATGTTTCCGCGCATCACTGGACACGCGGCTGGTACGTTGAGGCGCTCGCAAACCCTGATGTGATGGTCGATATCGACGGTAACTCAGCGCAGTACACGGCTGTACCCGTGTCGGGAGAAGAATTCCAGAAAGTGAAGGAGACTTTCCCCATTCCGTTCCGTGTCTGGCTGATGATGGGTTTCCCACCCGAGAGAGACATCCTGCGACTCGATCCGCTGCAAAGCTGAGCCCAGTACTCTCAATGCACCTCAGGCTATACGGATCCCGAATTTCCTACTACAGGGGCAAGATGGAAGCCTACCTTCGTTACCAGGAAATACCCTTCGAGTTTGTCGTGCTTAATCCCCGCCACATCCTCCGTTTGAAAGCGGAGACGGGTGCCGGGCAGATGCCAGCCAGCGCTGCATTGAAAGGTTTCCCGCGAACTGCTCACCTGCGCCATGGCAAAAGGCAGCAATCGCGAGCGAGCCCTCGTAGCCTTTCACACGTTGCAGATGCAGAGTGATGATGATTTGCGTGTGTTGGCGGGATTACTGAACCGTAGCAATCCGCGGGCTGCCGGCTGACGGCTCCAGGAAGTTAGCCAGCATATGGCAACCATGGAATGTGGCTATGTTTGCTGAGGTGAGCGCCAGTTCTTCTGGCACCAGGTCCACTTCATCGCTGAACCGCTGTTCTATGCGGATAATACTGTCGACCGGTTTGCCGTTTTCAAAGGCTGGCCGGAAACGGGTAAGTCGGGCAATGCGTTCGAACAACCTGACTACCGTCCGGGGTGCGCTCGTACTGATCACCTCGACGTCCCTGACCCGGCCATTTTTGGA
>JAQCAK010000199.1 GCA_027621895.1 Pseudomonadota bacterium
CAAGCATTCTGTCAACCGCCGCCTCTTAAATCCTCCGCATTTTGCCCGGCCCCTGCGAGGGCATTGTGTTGAAATTCTCACCGTCTGCGACGTAGATTGTGACCTCCTCAAACAATCCCGGTAACTCATCGAGCGCTTCAGGCCATGCCATCACGTTATAGAGCTGGTAAGGATTGACCAGAAACCGGTTGGTTGGTGGCAGCATGCCTGCTCTTTCGTATTCTGCACGCTCTGCACCGTTAAGCAGGGGCTCATCATCCCTGTCGACATAATCGGTCAGGGTCGACACCAGGCGATCAATCCTGGCGGGCGTCAGCTCATGGGACTGCAGCAGTTTTCGTAACCGGTTGAATCCGTCAGAGCGCAGGCTCACCAGACTGCCCGCGTCCTGAAGCTGCAGGCCATGACCACCCCTGACCTCGTAGATTCTGTTGTCCAGTCGCAGCTCATCCCCGCTGGAGGCAAAGAAATTGCGACTGACCATCTCAAGGGCGGAACCCGCGTCAGTCTCAAAAGGCCGCGTTCGTATACCGGCATGGGATACTGTCCTGGTTGCGGCAAGATACAGGGCAGTGGACTCTATCGCGATCCGGTCAAGCCTGGCTGCCTTATCTGCTTCCATCGCAAAGCTCTGCTGCGCCAGGGTCTCCAGCTGCCCGGCGATGTATCCCACAATCAACGCCATGCTGGCGAGAACCCAGATCACCGCCACCAGTACGAACCCACCGGATCTGTTATTGAACGAGGTCACGAAAATCGTACCTCCCGGTTCTGCGCACGTTGACCGCGGCGAAAATCTCTTTGTGTGAATCAGCACCCTGCAGGGACATCTTGATGCGATACGGCAGTACACCCGCCGGCAGATTACCCGTGGGCCAGCTGTCGAGCCAGTCGGACCTTTGTCCGCGATAGGCGAACCTGACCTCCGAGTCCGGCCACTGGCCGATCAGCAGCGGTTCATGCTGCCATTCCTGGTACCACAGGGCCTTGCCATCCCTGTTGTCCCTGAGTGTCCATGAGACGCGTGTCAGCGTGCCCTGTTCTGCCAGCAGCGGTGCCATGGTAAAACCCGTGATCTCATATCTTGATCCATGAAACGCGAATTCCTCATCGAGGCTGGCAGCCATGACACCAATGGTTTCGCGGAACCAGTTAAAACGCATGGTATCCATGGCCAGCTGACCCTGAATGCGGCCGGCCTGATCGTAACCCCTCAATAGAATCGTCATCATCTGCAGCAACAGCACCGCAATCATTGAGGTAAATGCCAGCACAACCAGCACCTCGACCAGCGTAAATCCCCTGTCAGCCCGGATTGACATTAAGATTCCTGACCTGGCGATAACCCGCCAGACGCGTCTGATACTCACCAATCAGTCGCTGGTCACGACTGATTTCGATGTTCACGTCATAGAGTCCCAGCTCAAAATTGGACAGACCACCCACGCTGCTGCGACCCTGCTGAACTGGCTCCACCAGTTTCGATGTCCAGACCACGTCGAAGCCATTCACCTGAATACGCTGGCTTTGCTCCTGTTGAATATTCAGGGTGGCAAAATAGGCATCCAGATCATCCATCAACTGGTGACGTGCCTGAACCTCCTCCAGACGGATGAAACCCTCGTAGCTCTGGCTGAACCAGCTGAACAGCGCAAGCCCGCTGGTGGCCATGATCGTCATGGCCACAATCGCTTCAAGCAGCGAGAAACCCTGCTGGTGACCCCGGGGGCTCATTCGTCCATCCGACAGTAAGGTGGAGAAAGCCGCGCATCCCTGCGGACAACACCATTGCGAATCAGCTGGACCTGTCCTCCCAGGCAGACACCATTGCTCCTGTAGCGAACCCGGTTGGCCGTCACCACCTGCCAGCCTTCCGGCAGATCCAGCAGTGCGGACCCAAGATCCAGCTCTCGCCCGGTTTCCCAGGCGAGTCGTCCGAGTCCGTTAATCTGCGAGACAATCTCTTCTTCCTGGACGCTTGCAGTGACACTGTCGTACAGGCGAAGCAGCCCCGGAAAAACTACGCCACTGACGACCGATATCAGGCCAATGACAACCATGAGCTCGAGGAGCGTAAAGCCCTCGATCCGGCGCTGCTGCTTACGGCAGGAATCCGACATCAGCATCCAGGCCCTCCCCACCTTCTGCGCCATCGGCACCACGGGAGTACAGGGCGAAACCCTGAAAATTCTCTGCGGTATCCAGATAGACGTAATCATTCCCCCAGGGATCAAGTGGCAGCACCTCTTCCAGGTACGGGCCTTCCCAGATTCTTGCGTTGGCAGGTTTCTCCACCAGCGCCCTGAGACCCTCTTCCGTCGTTGGATATCGACCCACATCCAGCCTGTAAGTCTGGATGGCGGCTTTCAGCATTCGAACCTGGGTTTCCGCGGTATCCACTTTTGAAGCATCCACCTTGTTAAACAGCCTGGGACCCACGAGGCCTCCCAGCAGTCCCAGAATCACCAGGACTACCAGCAATTCGATCAGACTGAAGCCTTTCATTGTGGTCATCTTCCTCACCTTAAAATTTCACGTTGTTCACGGTCGTGATCGCCAGTATGACGCCAAGAATAATGCTGCCGATCAACACCCCGATGATCAGGATCGCCAGCGGTTCGATCAGTGCCAGCACCCGCTGCATGCGATTTCGGGCACCCTCGTCATAAAGGCGCGCAACGGACTTCATCATCTGCGGCAGCTTGCCGGACTTCTCGCCCGAGCGAATCAGGTTATAACCCGTGGTCGTCAGTACTCCTGCCTTTTCCAGGGAGTCCGCCAGGGTTTCACCTGCCTTGATATCCCGGGTGACCAGTTCGAGCCGGGCCCGGCGACGCGAACTCTTGACGGCCCGGCCGGAGAGTTCAAGTGCCCTCAGCAGATCAGCCCGGCTGATCAGCAGGGCCGCCATCACCGAGGACCAGCGTGCCGTATCGGTTTCTGCAATCCAGGCGCCGACGACTGGCAGGCCTGCCAGTCCGTCCAATGCGGACTGCCTGACTGCAGGACTGGCAGCCGCGTAGCCCAGGGCAACAACCAGTGCCGCGATACCCGCAAAGAAAAGATAGTAATACTGGTTAAACAGGACACCGGCACCGAACACGATCTCCGACAACAGGGGCAGTTCTTCAGCGCGTTCCAGCATGGGCAGAAACTTGGGAACCACGAAGGTAAAGATCAGCAGCACCGCGGCGACTCCGGAAGCCACCAGTACCGATGGATAGATCAGCGCGGTCCTGAATTCCTGGGCCAGCTTCTGCTCATATTCAAACTGCTCAACACCCTCACGCAGGCTCTGCGCCAGGTTGCCGGTCAGTTCCCCGGCTTCCGCCAGGTAATAGACGTATTCCGGCAGTTTCAGTTCAGACAGACGCAGTGCCGCAGCGAAGCTGTTGCCCTGGCGAATTTCCTTCGCCATTCGGTTGTAGCTCGCGGAAAGGTCCTGAGGGTAGTTGGCCAGACTCTGGGATTCTATCGTTTCCGCAACGCTGACCCCGGACTCCAGCAGCGTAACCATTTCATGAAGCGACACCAGCAGATCCTGACGCGTCGCCCGCCTGCCAGCCGAGGGACGCAGATCCTGGTTGACCTCGACCACAGCCGTGGCCATCAATTGTCGATCTTTCAGCCGGCGGACAGCATCAGCAGAACTGGAAGCTTCCAGTTCACCGGTGACCGTGGCCCCGCTGGTACTCACGGCCTCATAGGCAAACATCACGACGATTCCTCCGCGGTGATCACACGGTATACCTCGTCAATGCTGGTCAGACCCCTGGATGCCTTGATCAAGCCATCCTGCAGGAGGGTTCTCATGCCATTCTCAGCGGCGTGGCGCCTGAGCTCATTAAGAGTCGCGCCTTCAACAATCAGGTCCTGAAGTTTCTGGTCGACTTCCACCAGCTGATAGATACCCATTCGCCCCGAGTAACCGGTGTGCTGACAGTCATCACAGCCCACCGCCCTGCGAAAATCATGACCGGTCATCGCGGCAGGCAGACGATCCAGCTGGGTCTGAAGATCAGTCGGCACCGGGACCGGTTCGCTGCAGTGCGTGCACAGCTTTCTGATCAGGCGCTGGGCCTGGACCCCCTTGACGGGTGCGGCGACCAGGAACGGCTCGACCCCCATATCAATGAGGCGGGTAAACGCAGACACCGCATCGTTCGTATGCAGCGTCGACAGCACCAGATGTCCGGACAGGGCTGACTGGATCGCAATCTCGGCGGTTTCAAGATCACGGATCTCGCCGATCATGATCACATCAGGATCCTGGCGAAGAATCGCCCGCAGCGCCCGGGCGAAGGTATAGCCGATTTCATTGTGCGCCTGGATCTGGGTGATACCCGGGACCCGAAACTCCACGGGATCTTCAACGGTAATGATTTTGCGGATGCCATCATTGGTATCGGACAGGGCAGCATGGAGTGTGGTTGATTTACCGGAGCCTGTCGGTCCCGTCACCAGCACGATACCGCCACTGGAAGCCGCCCAGCCACGCATCAGTGCCAGGTGGTCTTCCTCCATCCCGAGATTCAGCAGGGACAGCTCTTCTCTTTCTTTTGGCAGCAGGCGCATCACGATGGACTCGCCGTGGACGCAGGGTACGGTCGAGACCCGTACATCGAGTTCGGTGCCGCCCATGCGGGTGGTCATTCGGCCGTCCTGCGGCAGGCGGCGCTCGGCGATATCCAGACCACTGACCAGCTTGATGCGGGAGGCGACAGCAGCGAAACGTTCAATCGGCTGCGTCATTCGATGATGCAGGATGCCATCGATTCTGAACCGG
>JAQCAK010000200.1 GCA_027621895.1 Pseudomonadota bacterium
CCTGGATACATTTGACCAGACGTTTGCCATCACCACCGTGCTGATCACTATCGCGCTGCTGGTAGCTGCCATCAGTGTCTATATCGCAGTAACCACGATGCGTCTCAATCGTCGGGCAGGCAGCCAGCTGCTGCATACCCTTGGCGTCAATCGCCTCGAGAAGCTCGCGATGGACATGGCGCTGGGTACCGGTCTCGGTTTCATCGCTATCCTGATCGCTTTACCGCTGGGCACGGTATTCGGCTGGATACTCTGCAATGTCATCAATCCCCGGGCATTCGGCTGGACCATCGAACTGCAGCTGTCAGCCACCGCCCTGCTGCAGGCCTGCACCTGGGGCATGGTTGCTGCCATCGGCGCCGGGATTTTCCAGGCTGGAGGCAATGAGGAAGGAGCCTTCCGTGAACGCTAGACTGCTGTTTGTGCTGCTGGCATCCCTGATCTCTGCTTGCAGCCCGGATACCCAGACCACCCCCAATGCGATCACGGGCCTGCGGCTCGACAACATCCTGGGCCAGCAGGATTCAGAGGCCTATACGAAAGCCGATCAGGCCAGGACGTTTACCTTTCCTGCAGACCATGGACCTCACAACAGCTATCGAAGTGAATGGTGGTACCTGACCGCGGCACTTCACGACAGGGATGGCAATGAATATGGCCTGCACTTCACCCTGTTCAGGCAGGCGCTTGCGCCTCAGACCACGGGAGATGGTCCATGGCACACCGCCCAGGCCTATCTGGGCCACCTGGCAATCACCGATGTCTCGAGGCGCCGGCATCTTGAGGCGGAGCGCTTCGCAAGAGGCCATCCTCAACTGGCAGGCGTCACCACCGGCGAGCAGTTTCACGCGTTGATTGAGGACTGGAGCCTGGCGGGTTCTGCTGACGGCAACCTGCAACTGGCACTGGTTGCGGAAGAGGCCGGCAAGTTCAGCGTCGAATTGCAGATCCAGCAGACCGGCCCGGTGGTATTGCAGGGCGATCGCGGCCTGTCCCACAAGGGGCCTGGCAACGCCAGCTACTACTATTCGATACCCCGGCTGCAGATTGCCGGCCAACTGAAAGTCGGCGACAGGAGCATCGATGTATCCGGACCGGGCTGGCTCGATCGCGAGTGGAGCACGTCGGTTCTCGGAGAGTCAGTGGAGGGCTGGGACTGGTTTTCCCTGCAGTTACAGGATCAGCGCAGCATCATGGCTTTCCGCCTGCGAAGGCTGGATGGTAAACGCGATGTTTACGATCATGGATTGCTGGTCAACCACCCGCAACTGTCGAACCAGCCCGTGGTCGGCGCCGGTGACGCGGGCGTTAAACTGCTGACCCACAACGATTTCAGCCTGACACCCACGCGTTTCTACCAGGACTCCCGGGGTATCCAGTGGCCCGTCAGCTGGCAACTGCAACTCGGTGATGAATCTTTTGCGATCAACGCGCTGCTTGACCAGCAGACGATGGAGCTTTCGATCCTTTACTGGGAAGGCCTGGTGGAAGTGCTCGATTCGGTTGGTAACAGGAAAGGGCTGGGCTACATGGAACTAACGGGTTACGGGCAGGAAAGCAGCGACAGCCGATAGTGGCAGACCGGCAGGGGATCGGTCAGATCGCCCTGAGAATCAGATCGCAAACCTCATCAATATCATTCAGCGCAAGATGAGGACCTATGGGCAGGCTCAGCACCTCGTCCTGTATCCGCGCGGTCACGGGGAACCGTTGCGCGGCGCTGGGAAACTGCTGGCTGTAGGCAGGCTGCCAGGGCGGCGCCTTGGGATAGTGGACCATGGTTTGCACACCATGCCCGTTTAACCAGCTCATCAACTGATCTCGTGCCCGACTTCGAACCACGAACAGGTGCCAGGCGTCCTCGTCGATATGACGGCTATCCGGCAGCTGCAGGTGCTCGCATCCGCTGAGCTGCTCCAGGTAACGCCTCGCCTGCGCGCGCCGCTGACCATTCCACACATCCAGGTGACGCAACTTGATTCTGAGAAACGCTGCCTGGAGCTCATCAAGCCGGGAGTTAACACCCGCAACTTCATGTTGGTACTTTTCCACCGAGCCATAGTTTCTGAGGCGCAGGAGACGCTCATACACGTCCTTGTCAGCAGTTGTCACCGCGCCTCCATCACCCAGTGCACCCAGGTTTTTGCCGGGGTAAAAACTGAATGCTGCCGCCAGCCCAAACGCACCGGACCTGACGTCACCGGAACAGGCTCCATGGCTCTGGGCGGCATCTTCAATGACCAGCAGGCCGTGCTGCTCGGCAATGTCCGAAACCGGTGCCATGTCTGCGATCTTGCCATAGAGATGCACGGGCACAATGGCGCGCGTGCGGGGCGTTATTGCACTGGCGAGCTTTTCAGGGCTGATGTTGTAGGTGACCGGATCAGGTTCCACCGGCACCGGTGTCCCGCCGCAGGCGCTCACAGACAGCCAGGTCGCAACAAAAGTGTTAGCCGGTACGATCACCTCATCACCCGGGCTGATTCCCGCCGCCTTCAGACCGAGTGTCAGGGCATCGAAACCATTGCCCACACCGACACAGAATTTCGTGCCGCAGAAGTCAGCGAACTCCGTCTCGAATGCTGCCAGTTCCTCTCCCAGGACAAACTGGCCTCTCCCCATCACGCGATGGAAAGCGGCGGTCAGCTCGTCTGCAACAGCTTCATGCTGCGATGCCAGGTTGTAAAAGCCGATCATGATCAGCCACGAGCCGCTTTCAGAAACTCGTCATATTCACGAAAGTAGTCACCCTCGTCGTAATGATCTGATGCCAGCACCAGGCAGACAGCACCGGAGGAAAAATTGTCCAGGTCGCGCCAGGTCATCGGCGGCACGTAAAGACCGTAATAGGAACGGTTGAGAGAATACAGCTGTTTCTCGTAACCGTTGTCCAGGGTGATATCGAAGCTGCCGGCCATGGCAATGACCAGCTGCTGCAGCGTTCGATGGCCGTGCGCGGCACGACTCGCACCGCCCGGGACATCGTAAAGGTAATAGACCCGCTTGATCTCGAACGGTATGTGGTGAGCACCTTCAACGAAAGTCAGCGCGCCGCGAACGTCCTCGATTTTGGGTAGCTGTATGATCTGTGCATCCAAAATAGAGATACTCCGGTTTAGTCGATCAGGGTAGTCTAGCGCGCTTTGCTAGAATAGTTTCCCATGCGTCCAGTCCTGCTACAAGCTTCAAACCGTTGAACACAATGAGCGCCCAACTGTTTTCCCGGACCAGCCGGGAGTCAGCACACCTGGCATTGCTGGGTGCCCTCGCTGTTCTCGTGCCAGCGATCTGGCTGCTGCTTCTGCACTGGTCTCCTGGAAAACTCATCGACCAGGGTGACAACCTGGCCAGCGGATACATCTATCTCAAGCAACTGATGGAAGCCGACGGTCAATGGCAGCAGCTGCTGTTCTGGCCCCAACCCCTGGGTGGCGTGAAGGCCCATGACGTTGCCGGCAGTCTGCCGGTGGTACAGCTGATGATCAAGCTGGGCGCCGGTTTTATCACCATCAGCAATGTTTCGATTCTTTCACTGCAGGTGATGTTCGGTTACTTCTGCGCCCGGGCCGTCGCCGGCCTGAGCCTGCAGGGATTTCAGCAGCGGACCCTGCCACTGGCAACCCTGATCGCCATCGGCGTCATGTTCGCCTTCCTTCCCGCCCTGGGATGGAGAGTGACCGAGGGACACCAGACCATCATCCAGGGGCTGTTCGTGTTTGTCTGCATGGCGGTGCTCATTGTCGATGAGTCCAACGACCAGCGATCTGCTCTCACCGTGCTGCTTTCCCTCATTGTTCTCAGCCACACCTTCCAGTACAACGGCTTCCAGACCATGTACTACAGCGTGGTACTGGGCGCACCCATGATTCTTGCGATTCTTATGGTACCGCCGGATCAAACGCTCAGGCAGCGCGCCCTGCTCACCCTGTTTCCCGTCGCAGTATTTGGCTGCGCCATCCTGTTCAGCGTGCCCAAGCTCTGGGGCGTTATTGGCAATGCCTTCAGCGACGATTCGGGCCGCGTGTACGGCAGCTCGGTGATTTACAGTTACACCACGGCCACTGCCGCGGACTGGATAACCTCACTACCCTGGAGTCCTGACCTGATTCCCGAGGATCGACTGCCTTACAAGTTCGAAGTGAACTACCCGATGGGTACCTTCCTGTTGTTACTGGCCCTGGCCGGCATTAACAGAACGACCCTCTCTCTTGCCGCCGGGATTCTTGTCTCCCTGTTCATGGCGCTGGTCATCAGCACCAATTTTCAGCCCTTCTCGACCCTGTTGGTATCGAGCCTGCCAATGATGGAGTCGTTCCGGGTGCCCGCGAGAGCCATGCTCCCGGTGCTGGTGTTCCTTTCTATCGTCGCCATAACCGTCCTCGTTAACCTGGACAGGCGGGCAGACGCATCCCGCTGGAGCCTGAAAGCAATACTGTCGTTCATCCTGATTGCCCTGGTGACATCCCAGCTACCGACGCTGATCGTTGACCTCGTGCTGCTGCTCGCTCTGGCAGGCCTGGTGTTTGCCAGGGCATCCGTGGCAAAGCGGCCAGACATCGTCAGGTATCTGTTTGCCTTCATCGTCGGTGCCGCTGTCGGGGCTTTCGAAACACGCATTCATCCGCCGCTGGAACATCCGCTGGCGGGAATAGCGGAAACCCGGCAGGAGCTGCTGGGTCAGGCCCCGGATCTTGAAAAACCACTGGTTCGGGCCCACACCCTGATTTCACTGCCCCACGTGGGACCCAATACCATGTTCAGCATGGGCATCG
>JAQCAK010000201.1 GCA_027621895.1 Pseudomonadota bacterium
CTGGATCTCGGTTCCCTGGCGGATGGCGGCACGCATGCCCATCAGTTCCATCTGGCGATGGACAGCGCGCTTGTTCATCTGCTCGATGTCCGACGGTACTTTGGCGACCTTCTCGGCCATTTTCAGGACCTCGGCCTCCAACTGGTCTTCCGGGAAGGCCCGGTTGGCGAAACCGTATTCAACTGCATCGCTGCCGCTGATGGCTTCTCCGGTCAGCATCATTTCCATGGCCCGGCGCATGCCGACGATCCAGGGAAAGAACTGGTTGTCCGGCGGGCTCATGCTGCGCACCACCGGGTAGCCGATTTTGGCATCCTCGGCGACGTACACCAGGTCACAGGAGGTGGCGAGCTCTGTACCGCCTGCCAGGCAATAGCCGTGCACCTGTGCGATCACCGGTTTTGCCAGGTCCCAGACCCGGAACGCGCCTTCAACCACGTGACGGGCCCAGCTGCCATCGCCGCCGGCAGTATGGTAAGGACGATTTTCGTTGGAGTTTGATTTCAGGTCGTAACCCGCACAGAAGCACTTGCCGGCACCCCGGATGATTGTCACGCGAACGCTCTCATCATTGTCGTGGGCTTCCAGAGTGGAATAGATTTCGCCACGCAGGACGTTGTTCAGGGCGTTCCGGGAATCCGGACGGTTCAAGGTGATCCGCGCAACACCCTCGGCGGGGCGGTCTACAATAATATGCTGGTACTCGGTCATGGCAGGACTCCCTAGCCGGTCTGGAAGAGTTTGGGCAGGTCCTCGTCGTCAGTCTCGAGGATCGTATCTACCCAGCGATGGAAGTTGTGTCCGCCTTCTTCATTGCGACCGAAGATGACATAGTCTTTTGCCCGTGTCGCCAGTGCTTTGCCCAGCTTGATGCCGGTGGCGTAGTCTTCTTCCTGGACCACGTAGCGCAGGAAATCCAGTTGGTCACGGGCCGCCTTGGCCGCCTCCTCGGTTTCCGGTGGCTTCTCCATCAGGTAATTCTGGATCGTGTAGGAGGTATCGGGTGTCTCGCCCGGGAACAGCTGCGAGAGCATCACAGCTCGGCCGCCACCATCAAAACCGGCAATAGAGATATGCGGGAAGATAGTCCAGACCCCCGCGATCAGGTGTTCAGTGGGCCACTCTTCCTCGGGCTTTGCTTCCATCCCCTCGGAACCGCGGCTCGGTCCGGCGACCCGCTGGTGGGGACCCCAGCTGTAGTAGATCGCCTGGTTGGGGAAATCGGCACCAAAGGTGTTTTTGTGCAGGATCGGCAGATGGTAGAGATCCATGTAGCCATCGTAGGCGATTTTCCAGTTGGGTCCTTCGACGCGCTGGCTGTCAAAGTGATACCAGTTTTCAAATCCAAAGTGTTCCAGCAGTTCGTCGTAGCCAGACAGGAACAGTTCAATATCAAGCGTGGACTTCGGATCCAGGGTCACCCAGATGAGGCCCGCTTTTTCCAGGCAGGGCAGTTCGGTGAGGCCATATTCACTTCGGTCGATGTCGCCAAAATCCTTGGGTGAATAGATGCCGGCCAGCTGGCCGCTGCGGGAATAGGTCCAGGCATGGTAAGGGCAGGTAAATTTGGTGGTATTGCCACAGCCCTCATCCATGAGCTGGGCACCGCGGTGACTGCACATGTTCACGAAGGCCTTGACCTCGCCGCTGTCGGTGCGTGACAGGAGAACCGGGTACCCGCCCACATCCATGGCCTTGTAGTCGCCGATCTCGCGCATTTCCGCCGTCATGGCCAGCATCAGGGGCATGCGGCGGAAGACCTTGTTCATTTCCTCCTGCCAGCGATCCTTGTCGAAGTATTTCTCGACAGGGACCTTGTAGATGTCGTCCGTCTGGGGGATGGTGCCGGCCCTGGCGTGGGCCATATTGTTCTTCGCCATTTCAATTAATTGTTCGCGAGACATATCTTCCTCCTCCTGTCGATTGACTCAGGCTTAGGCGTGCGGGTTTAATAACCGTCAACCTTGACTGTTTTTCTTACAGTACAGGGTACACCAGAGGGAGAGATTATGTCATCAGAGCTTTTTGATTTAACCGGTGAGGTGGCAGTTGTCACCGGCGCCGGCCGTGGAATTGGCGAGGGTATCGCCAAGGTCCTGGCAGAACACGGCGCGCATGTGGTGTGTGCGGCCCGCAGAACCGACGAGATTGAACGGGTTGCCGGCGAAATCGTCGCCGCCAACGGATCGGCGATTGCCTGCACCACCGATGTGACCGACGATGCCTCGGTGCAGAACCTGGCAGATACCGCCATTCGGGAATTCGGCTCACTGGATATGTGGGTCAACAATGCAGGCGGGTCGGCTGTCCAGTCGCCACTCGTAGACCTGCCACGGGAAGAGTGGGACCGAACCATTGCCCTGAACCTGACGGCAGTGTGGGTGTGCTCAGCCATTGCCGCGAAGGCCATGAACGGCAGTGGCCGTATCGTTAACATTTCATCGCTGGCGGCGGAAGACGTGATCCCCGGCAGCGGTCACTATGCGGCCGCCAAGGCGGGGGTCAATATCATGACCCGGCAGCTCGCTGTCGAGCTGGGTCCGAAAGGCATCCGGGTGAACGGTATTATGCCCGGTGCCGTACCAACAGAAATCATGATGCAGGCGCTGAACCTGAAGAATGATGATCTGCCGGGTCTCGAAAAGATGCTGCGCCTGCCTGCCGGCAGGCTCGGCACACCACGGGACCTTGGCGCAGCTGCACTCTATTTCCTCTCACCCGCGACCGAATGGGTGACGGGCCAGGTTTTACGCGTATCAGGAGGACCCTAAGTGACACAGAACAGAAAAATCATATTGAAACAGCGCCCCCAGGGAGAACCCAAAGTCTCTGACTTTGAGCTGGTGGAAGAAGCGCTGCCCGAGCTAAAAGAAGATGAAGTGCTGCTGAAGGTTGAGCATCTGTCGATCGACGCCTTTATCCGCACCATGCTGGATGCCAGGGATGACAGCCTGCACGGCTCCATGGAGGTCGGCAAGGAGCCCGTAATGGCGCTCGGCATCGGTCGAGTCGTTCAAAGCCGCTCAGACGCCCTGAACCAGGGTGACGCAGTTTTTGGTCCCATGGGCGCCCAGACCCACGTGATCTGGCCAGCAGGCATGCTGCGCAAGCTGGAGGAGTCTGAAGAGATCCCTGCACGCAGCTACCTGGGTGTCATCGGCATGACCACCGGGCTGACGGCCTACGCGGGCATGCTCAACTGCGGCAAGGTTCAGGAAGGCGATACCGTGGTGGTTTCTGCCGCTGCTGGTGCGGTGGGTAGTGTTGCCTGCCAGCTCGCCAAAATCGCAGGCGGGCGGGTCATCGGCATCGCCGGTGGACCGGACAAGTGCAAGTTCCTCAAGGAAGAAATCGGCTGCGACGAGGCGGTGGACTACAAGGCGGGCGATGTAAACGGCCAGCTGAAAGCGCTGTGCCCGGACGGTATCAACGTGTTCTTTGATAACGTGGGTGGCGATATTCTCGATGCAGCACTCGACAACCTGGCGCAGTTTGCCAGGGTGGTGATCTGTGGTGCCATCTCGCAATACAACGACATGGAGCACGTGACCGGACCCAGGCTCTACCTGCGGATTCCGGAACGCAACGCGTCGATGATCGGTTTTACCGTCGACAAGCACGCGGAGCAGTTCCCGAAAATGGAAGCCGACATCGCCGGCTGGATCAAGTCAGGTCAGCTTAAACTGCCAGAGCAGATCGAAGAGGGTATCGACAACTTCCCCGAGGCCATCGTCAAACTCATGACCGGCGGCCACAAAGGCAAACTCCTCCTCGCTCCCTGACCCCATCCGGGGACAGTTTACTTTTCTTCGTGAGTTACAGGGACACCTTAAGTCAAGGTGTCCCCATTTCTCTACGAGAAAAGTAAACTGTCCCCGGTTATTTGTGTAGGTCGATGACGACTTTGCACTGGTCGGTGGGGGATCGCAGGGCCTCGAAGGCGGCGGGCAGTTCGTCGAGGCTTACCACGTTGGTGATCATGGCGGAGGCGTCGATGCGGCCGGCGATCATCATATCGATGGTGAACTCGAAGTCGGTTTTATCATAGGCCACGGCCCACTGGATGCGCAGCTCCTTGCCGAAGGCCATCAGGGGGATGATCGTGTCGGGGTTATCGCAGACACCAATACCCATGATGATGCCAAGTTTGGGCGCACGCTCGATGCACTGCTGCATAATGCCGGGCGCGCCAACACATTCAAACTGAATATCCGGTGCCGCACCGGTCTCGCCCGCAAACTGGGCACCGATATCACCGGCTGGGTCAACGAACTGGTTGAAGCCCAACTGCTTCGCCATCTCGATTCGAGCCGGTGACATTTCGCTGATGACCACGGAACGGGCGCCGAAAAAGCGGCACCAGATCGCGCAGGAAAGCCCAATTGGCCCGGCGCCGATAATCAGGATGTTCTTTTCACGGAGTTCCCCGGCCATCTTGACCGAGTGTAAACCCACGGCCAGTGGTTCAATCAGCGCTGCATTCTGTTCGTCCAGTTCGGCGGGAATCTTCACCACCAGCTCATGGCCCACCTTCACGTATTCGGAATAGGCGCCGGTAATATCACCAAGGCCAATGGTTTTGTCCTTGATGAAGGGCAGTGAGGTGACCCGGTCACCGGGGCGAAACTCGCCGCCCTGGATGCTGGCGCCGACCTCGACAACCTCACCGGTAAACTCGTGGCCAAACACCGTATTCGGTGGTGCCATGAAAGGGCCTTCCCGTGACGCATGAATATCGGTACCGCAGATACCAC
>JAQCAK010000202.1 GCA_027621895.1 Pseudomonadota bacterium
TTCCATCGGCAGGCTAATGGATCACCTGGCAGAAGTTGAACGCTGTGAGCGAGACGGGCTTGCACCGCCACCGGAAATGACAGCGCTCAAGTCGTCAGGCTACGGGCAGGGCAGGGAGATACCGCCCATACGTGATGGCCTGGTGCTGCTGGACCAGGTCAGCGATACAGGGTCAACCGGGTACCTGTTTCCCCAGCCCATCGTCCGAGATGAATCAGGCAGAGGAGTCAGGCTTGATGACATTCTCGGCGACGGATTTGCCCTGGTCGCAAGAACAGAGCAGGGTTTGAAGCTGGGCTCAGCTGCGAGAGCGGTACTTGAAAGGCTGGGTGCAAGGCTCGTTTCCCTGGAAACGCTGGAACCTGTGCGCGGTCATTTTGACCGGCTTTTCGACGAGCACGAAGCTGCAATCATCCGACCGGACCGCCTGGTGTTCGGCCACACGACACGGGAACTTTCCGCGGATGAACTCATATTGAAGCTGGCTGAGAAGCTGGCGTTGAAGCGGTAGAACGAAGTCATGACACTCGGGGTCACTGTTGGCCCTGAGTCCCTGAGTAAAGGATAGGAAGATGAAACTGAAATGGTCACACGCGGTATTGAATGTAAAAGATGAAAAAAAGATCCTGGATTTCTACACGGGCATCATGGGTTTTACGGTCAGTGATCGGGGCCCCCTGGGTGAGAATGCGCCGGAGATCATCTTCATGAGCCAGGACCCTGACGAGCATCACCAGCTTGCTATTGCCCTGCTTCGCAAAGACGAGGGGCCGTCGAATTCACTTAATCATCTCGCCTTCCGGGTTGAATCATTCGACGATATCAAAACCCTGAAAAACAGTCTTGAAGCCGCCAGTGTCGATATTCTGCCGCTTTCCCATGGCAATACACTGTCACTCTACTTCAACGATCCCGAAGGCAATGGCCTCGAGGTTTTCTGGGATACCCCCTGGCACGTGGCCCAGCCGGCCGGCATTGTCTGGGATACCAGTCTGGATGAGCAGCAGGCGCTGGCCTGGGTCGAAGAAACTTTTGGTGATGAACCCACTTTCAGAAAGCGCGATGACGCCGGCGGCGAATTTGTTAACAGACACTAGATGGAGCAGGACCAGATGATGCCCTCGAGGGAAAGCAACGCTGAACAGGGACTATCACGGGTAGAACGCAAGCGACGTGATGCCCGGGACCGGATTGTTCGTGAGGCTGAAAAGCTGATGCGCGCCCGCCCGATTGATGAGGTCACCATACAGGATATTACTGACGCGGCTGATGTAGGGCATGGCTCCTTTTACCTGCACTTCAAATCCAAGTATGAGGTATTGATACCGATCATCGAGAAGGAAGCTGTTCGATGGGATGTCATTATCCAGCGCCAGTTTGAGCACGAAAGTGACCCGGCAGTGGTACTTGGTGGTTCCGCAAGGTACATGGCCAGGATTATTGCCGCCGACCCCTTGTGGCGATGGTTCCTGCAGCACTCCGGCGTGCCGGTCGAGGACATGCGGCACGCGATTGGACGCTTTGGCGCAAGAGACTTTGGGCGGGGACTCATCTCCGGGCGCTTCAGTGTACCGGAACTGTCCATCACCACGAGCTTTGTACTGGGTGGTTACGTGAGTGGGCTGCTGGCGAGTTTTGATTCGGCGGATCCTGAAAAGACTATCGATCAGATGGTTGAAGTACTGCTTCGCTCACTGGGACTTGCCGCTGAAGAGGCGTCCCGTATTGCCAATCTGGAGCTCCAGAAGCTGGCGTTCTAACCCGATTCCTGGCCGTCGAAAACCCAGGGAAATACCAATCAGGCTGGCCGATGGTCAGTGGAGGAAAAAGCGAATGAAACTAGCGACCTTTAAGACCGGTGAAGACACAGCGCCGCGGGTTGGCGTTGTTGATGGGAACCGTATTGTTGACCTGGCCAGTTGTGGTTTCGAGGGCAGCATGATCGAACTCCTGAAGCAGGGTCTGGATATCGATGCCATTGCATCGAAAATGACCGGCGGTGACGCGCTGCCGCTGTCGGGCGTCAGCCTGCTGGCGCCGGTTCCTGATCCTGGCAAAGTGCTGGCCATCGGGCTGAACTATGGCGATCACATTGCTGAAAGCGGTATGGACGCGCCAGCGCACTAGGTCTGGTTCAACAAACAGCATAACTGCATCACCGGGCCATACAGTGATATCAATCTGCCAGCTGTATCAACAATGCTGGATTATGAAGCGGAGCTTTGCCTGGTGATTGGCAAGCGCTGCAAGCATGTGCCACGTGACCGGGCGCATGAGGTCATCGCCGGCTACTTCTGTGGTAATGACGTCAGTGTGCGCGACTGGCAGCTCAGGGTGCAGACATTCCAGATCGGCAAGTCATTTGACACCCATGGTCCGATAGGCCCCTATCTGGTGACGCCTGACGAAGTCGGTAATCCCCATGATCTCGACATTCGATGTACCGTTAACGGTGAGGAACGGCAGAAGTCCAACACGAAACACCTGATCTTTGATTGCTACGATGCCATCGAGCATCTCACCCAGGCGTTCACGCTGGATGTTGGCGACATTCTTTTCATGGGAACCCCATCAGGCGTTGGAGTTGCCATGAAACCACCGGTCTGGCTGCAGGTGGGCGACAAGGTGAGGGTCGAGATCGAGAAGCTGGGTTACATTGAGAACACGGTTGTCCCGGAGCAGGCGGAAACGCTCATCGAGTAAAAGCCGGCTTTGAAACCCGGCACCGCTGTCCAGGTCACGGCGAAGGGGTTCCGGAGATTGAATCGATGATGTCTCCGGGACCGGTCACGCTTTTTCTTCCTGCCTTTCTAAGCGTCGGCGTAGTGTGTACGATCTTCGCCTGTATTGATAAACGAGCGAGTTCGTATGGCTGTCGAGAAGCGAAAAATTGGAAACCTGCCAGTTCACCCGGTGGGGCTCGGGTGCATGAACCTGAGCCATGCCTACGGCCCCGCAAAAGCGCATGACGAGGCGATCGCGTTCCTGCGTCGAGCCATTGATATCGGATACGACTTTCTCGACACCGCGACCATCTACGGGATGGGCGGCAACGAAAAGCTGATTGGTGAGGCCCTGAAAGACCGGCGCGGGGAGTATGTGCTGGCCAGTAAATGTGTGATGGGATTCAAGGATGGCAAGAGAATTCTCGATGGTCGCCCGGAAACCATCAAGCAGGCCTGTGACGCCAGCCTGGACCGGCTGCAGACAGATGTGATCGACCTTTACTACATGCACAGGCCCGATCCGAATGTGCCCATCGAAGATTCGGTGGGCGCACTGGCAGACCTGGTTGGACGCGGCAAGATCCGCATGATCGGCCTCTCGGAAATGTCTGCGGACACGCTGCGCCGGGCCCATGCCGTGCATCCCATTGCCGCCATGCAGTCGGAGTATTCCCTGATGACCCGTAACCCGGAGATTGCCGTACTGGACGCCTGCCGGGAACTCGGTGTGACTTTTGTACCGTTTTCACCCGTGGGACGGGGCTATCTGGCCAATGAGCCGCTCGACCCCGAGGGTTATCACGAACACGATCTGCGGCGTACCTTCCCGCGATTTACGGATCCGCATTTCTCAGCAAACCTGCCGCTGCTGGATATTGCCAGGCAGCACGCAAGTGATCTTGGCTGTACGGTGGCGCAGCTGGCGCTGGCATGGACACTCGCCATGGACAAGCACGCTGTCCCCATACCCGGGACGACCAATCTCCAGCACCTGGAAGACAACTTCAACGCCGCCTCGATAGAAATACCCACTGCAATGCTGGCGGACCTGAATGCACAGTTTTCTCCTGAGGCCATCTCCGGCCCTCGCTACTCACCACCCGCCCAGGCCACGGTGACCACCGAGTGTTTTGAATTCGAGGACTAGATGTTCACTGAAATTGCGGGAGAAATCGCAGCGCTGCTGATCGAGCGAAACGAAACCGTTGCTGTCGCAGAGTCCACCACGGGCGGGCTCATCATGGCTAACCTGTTATCGGTGCCAGGGGCCTCGGCCTATTTCCAGGGGGGCAGTGTTGTTTATACGCTGGCCTCCAGGCGGGCTTTTCTTGATCTTGAGGCCGAGCGCCTGCGCGGACTGGAACCCCTGACCGAACCCATGGTTGCCGAGTTCGCACGGGCTGCCAGACTGAAACTGGCCACGACCTGGGGCATTGCAGAGCTGGGCGCAGCGGGTCCGGCAGGCTCTCCGTACGGCCATGATGCCGGTACCAGCGTGATCGCCGTTGCCGGCCCGAACCCGCGAACCTGCACGGTTTTGACGCATGTTAACGACAGGCCCGCCAATATGCAGGCATTTGCGGGCGCGGCATTACGGCTGTTCAGGGATGCACTGCTGCAGACCAGCCTTTAAGCGGGCTCTTCTGCCCGCGGTTCTGCCAATTCGGGTACCCTTGACGATCAATCAACGACGATCAATTAACAATTTCGATCGAAACATAAAAAATAATCAATTTTACAAGCCTGCTGGCAGGTTGCACACTTCTGGGGCAATCGCGATCCAACTGGATCTACGAGCTGCTCAAGGCAGCGAAAATCACTAGAGGAAGGAAACAATGAAACTGTTACGTAATACCTCGATGAAAAGTCTCATCGCTGGTCTGTTCGCCCTCTCACTTGTACCTCAGGCGGTGCAGGCTGACGCGGATATGGTCAGTAAACCAAAAGGCGCTTCGGGTGCCGGTATGGCAGCCCCGGGCCAACCCCGATCCAATCAGTTCTGGTGGCCGCAGCAACTGGATCTCAC
>JAQCAK010000203.1 GCA_027621895.1 Pseudomonadota bacterium
TCAGTGTATGGCGCAATGCTGCAATCGCCTGCCGCGATTCTTTCGAGGTATCAATCAACTCTTCCCGCAACGCACCCAGGATGCCATTTCGACCTGCCAGCACTTTGCCAAGGCGACGGGAGCGCCTGGCGGTCTCAATGACACCACAGGCCGTCGCATTGATAACCGCTGTTACACCGCCTGACTGGGCATAAAAAACATTATTTGGGGTTCCCATAGTTAAAGTCTTGCTCCCGTTGTTAGCACTATTGGTTACAGAAATCAGATGTTGTTGACTGTCTCGTCGATCAACCAGTCCACCACCTGCGTGAGGGCCTGGTGTTCGCTGGCACCATCCTCGAGAGCCTTCCGGTGGACTTTCAGCTGGTTGTGGGCACTGGTTCCGTCATGAAGAATGTTCCTGAGCGAATCGATTTCCTGCGCACAACCCAGCGCCACGGCGTCTTCTTCCACGTACTCCATGATCTCCTGCAACAGTTCGGCGTAGTCGACGACTTCACCTCTTGCCAGGTCAATCAATCCCTCATCATAGGAATAACGCATCGCGCGCCAGCGATTCTCATTAATCAGCATCTTGGCGTAAACGCGCCAGCGCTGATTTTTTATCCGGGCCCGGTACAGCATCCTCAACAGGCAGACGTTGAGAGCCACCAGTGACAGTGCATGCTCGATGTTGGTCACAACATCCATGACCCGGGTTTCCAGGGTAGGAAACCGGGCACTGGGCCGAAGGTCCCACCACACCATGCTGGCATCCTGGATCAGTCCAGCATTCACCAGCACACCGACATGTGGTTCGTATTCGGCGAAACTGTCGAACTGTTCCGGCAGTCCTGTTCGCGGCAATGCATCAAAAACTGTCAGCCGGTAGGATTTCAGCCCCGTGTCCTCACCTTCCCAGAAAGGCGACGAACAACTGAGTGCCAACTGGTGTGGCAGAAAGTAGCTGAGCTGGCTCATCAGATCGATTCGCAGCTCAGGGTCTTCTATACCCACGTGAACATGCATGCCGCAGATGAGCAGCCGTCTTGCCGTGGCCTGCATTTCAGCGGTTAGTGCTGAATAGCGCTCTTTCTCGGTTTGCTTCTGCTCAAGCCAGCGGGCAAACGGATGGGTTGAAACCGCTACAGGCGCACAGCCAAATCGATGACTGACCTCGGCAATCGTATGCCGCAGTCTCCGCAGTTCATCCCGAACCTGGCTGACCGAACGACAAACCGGCGTGCCGACCTCGATCTGGGCGCGCATCAGTTCAGGACTGACGTGTTCGCGGAGCTGCTTGACGCATTCCTCCATGAGTGCTGCCGGTGGATCTATGACGAGGTCACGGGTCTCCCGGTCGACCAGGAGATATTCTTCTTCTACACCCAGGGTGAAAGCGGGTTCAAGCAGTTGCATCGTGTGTAAGCCTGATGAGCATTAGCCCTATATAATAACCAGCTTCTGCTGTAACGGCTTGTTCTTATGCCAGCAACGCAATCGAAAATCACTGTCATCAACAATCCAGGCAGCGGCCTGCCCGGCGAAAACCATCGTGAACTGCTCCAGCACCTTGGCTCACCGACCTGGATCACTGTTAAAGGACGAGATTCCACGCGTCGCAGGGCGATCGTCACGCTGTTGCACGGCAACGAACCGTCAGGACTGATCGCCGTTCATCGCCTGCTCAGTGGCGACCTGGAACCCGCAACTGACCTGGGCATCATGATAGCGGCGGTCGATGCGGCCCTGAGCGAACCCATGCTCTCTCATCGATACATTCCCACGGAAAAAGACCTGAACCGATGCTTTAGCCCCCCCTACAGTACCAGCCAGGAGCAACTGGCCGGCAATATCATCGACATCATCAGTGACTACGAGCCCGAGGCCCTTATCGACACTCACAACACCTCGGCACACAGCAGGCCGTTTTGTGTGGCAGTTCGAGAGGATTCACGCACCCAGGCAATCGCCGGGCTGTTCAGCGATACCCTGGTTGTCATCGACCAGCAGATGGGCACGCTGCTGCATCACCTGCCCGCCGGGTTGCCTGCAGCGACAGTAGAGTTTGGCGGCTTTATGGACCCCAATGCGGATCTGCTGGCCACCGAGACACTCAGGCGCTTTATCTCCATCGACCAGCTTCCGCATTCACCTGGAACACCCATCAGGACATTGCGCCATCCACTCAGGCTGGAGACAGAGCATCACCTGGACGTGGCCTACTCAAGCAGTATTGATGAATCCCGAGACCTGACCATCATAAACACCATCGACCAGCTCAATTTTCACAGCGTCTCTGCCGGCACGCCGCTGGGCTGGTTTACAGCACACGAGCACAGGAACCTGGTGGCCAGGAACATCAGCGGAAAAGATACTTACGGGGAATACTTTTCACACACAGATGGCCTGTTACAGACCCGCGTTCCCATGACAATCTTCATGGCCACCACGGATCCCGTGGTAGCCAATAACGATTGTCTTCTTTACTTCACGCCACACTAGGCGCCAGCAAATCCTGACGTCGCGGTCAGTCGCGCAGCCTGATGGCCAGCACGTCGCAGGAGGCACCGTGCAGAACGGAATTGGCGGTGGAACCCAGCAGCAGCTGCAATCCGTGCTGACCATGGGTACCCAGCACAATCAGATCGAACCGGCTCTGCTCCGCCAGTTCATGAATCTGTGAGGAGGGTCGCCCTTCAAGCAGATGACACTGGTCGTCTGTCAGACCCAGCTCTGCTTTCAGTTCGTTCATTTTCTTTTCGCTCTCCTTGCGAATACTCGCTTCCAGCGCGTAAACCTGGTCTCCCCAGCTCACGCCATCAGCAGCATAGGCCATCCCCAGGGGCTCATTGACGTGCACCAGATGCAGCTCGGCACCATACAGTTCACGCAGTTCCCGGGCGGCGGCAATGACCTCAGCGTTATCCTCGTGGAAATCCACCGCCAGAAGCATCTTTTGATATCGTTTAGCCATAATCCTGTTCCTTTTCTATTGATCGGGCCTGAGCAGCAGGACATCACAATCAAGAAAGTCGAGAACCTTCTCGGTGGTACTGCCAATAAAAATATCCTTGATCAGGCTACGTGAAATCGCTCCAACAATCACCAGATCTGCCTGTAGTTCCGCTTCGAGCTTCTGCAACGCGTATTCCGGTGCCTCATCGACCATTTTTCGCTGGCTGATCGGCAGGTCGAACTCATCTGCCAGCTCATCGAAGGCCTCCCTGTGCCGCTGTTCAGCATCAGCGGGATAGACTCCAGACAGGGGAACCTGGCCGTAGGCATGCACCGCATAGAGCTGCCCCCCCAGCTTTTCCTCAAGCAGCCTGCCCTCCGCAAGGATTTTGTGATCCAGCCCTGACGGCTTGGCCCGGGCATGCAACGGATCCACCGCTGCCAGTATCACCGGGGCTGCTTTCCATGGTTTCTCTTTCACCATCAGCAACGGCGCGGGGCAGTGCCTGGCGATCTGCCAGTCATCATTGGTCAGCAGTATCCTGGATAGCGCCGCGTGTCGATGCACATGCTGGATAACCAGGTCCGGCTGATAGCTTTCCACCAGGTCAACGATCGCTGCGTATCGGGGGTGCGACCAGATGGCCTCGGTTTCCACGGACAGCCCGGCATCCCGGAGGGGGCCGGCGAGAGATTCCAGCATCTCCTTGCGCTCTGCGAGGTACTCTGCACGAAGTGCAGGCAATTCAGACTCGGAGAAGTAATAGCCTTCCACCAGGTACTGTGTGTAATCACAGGCTGCGAGGATGACCTCAAAGTCCATGGTCTTCGCCAGCGCTTTCATCCGCTCAACAGCCGGCTGGGATTCAGCGCCCGGATCGACCACGGCTATCACTCGCTTCATCTCGCCAAGACCTGATCTACTCATGACATGTGCTCCTCTCTTCCACTAACAATATAGAAATCTGCGCCGTCCGCAACAATGATCCCGATCAATAATTGCCTGCCACCACACCAGGATCAACATCCCCGCCAAAAAAGGTGATTTTTGATCGGAACGGGTCTTGAACCTGCCGCAATCGAGCCTATTAATACCCACAAGGAATTAACAGGGAATAAAGACATGAACTATCGAATCACCCCATTTTCTGCGCTGAATCAGCTGAATCATGAGCTGAATCGCTTCTTTGATGATCGACCTTTCGGCATGCTCGCGAGCGAGCCCAGTACTTTCACACCGCACGTGGACATTTCGGAAACCGACACGGGGTTCCAGGTGTCCGTGGACGTTCCAGGGGTCAAGCCTGAGGATATAGAAGTCAGCCTTCACAAGGGCGTTCTGACCATCCGTGGCGAACGGAAAGATGAACAGGAACAGACCGGAAAGACCTTCAGCCGAAAGGAACGGTTCCACGGCACTTTCTTCAGACAGTTCAACCTGCCGGATTCTGCCGATCAGGAGACCGTGAGCGCCAAAGCCGTCAATGGCGTTCTGGAGATCGCTATTCCCAAGGGGCAGAAGGCAAAACCCATCTCAATATCTGTAGAGGGAGAATAACATGTCAGCATTTGATCGACTTTCAAGCAGCGTCAAGGAATCACTTGAGACCCTGGCAGAAGGCTGGCAGGACCTTTGGCAGAAGGCTCGCCATGCGATCACACGCTTTACACCCGCCAGTGAACAGGATGCCATCGGCAGCAATCACTGGGGGTTACTGAGCGCAGAACTGCACGAAGCAAAGGATCGAATCACGGTCAACGTGGAAGCCCCCGGGCTGCGCAAGGAAGACTTCGAAATTTTTGTCGACGGTCAG
>JAQCAK010000204.1 GCA_027621895.1 Pseudomonadota bacterium
TCCAGTTGTTCACCGAGGTTGGCGTTAACGCGATACCAGCCCGCCAGACCAAAGCGCGATCGTCGCGTCGGCAGCACCTCGTGGGGTACTTCCTCGCTGAGGAAAACCACCAGGGTGCCAGCCGCCGGTGTCACCATCGTCGAACTGCCATCCTCATGGTACAAAACAAGCTCGCCCCCCTGATCAGGGAGCCAGCCCTCATTCAAATAGGCAACCACCGATACGATCCGGTTCCGCTCGCCGGGAAACGCATCCAGGTGCCTGCGATAGAAATCGCCTGGATCGTAACGGCTGAAGTGTGACTCAAAGGAAAACAGCCCCAGGAACAGGCGACGGTTCAGGTAAGTGCGCAGGCTGTCTGTCCAACTCGCCCAGGGATTCTCCCCATGATCATCCTGCGCCCAGTGAATCTTGTTTTGCCGGACAAAACGGTTCTGCACACTGTTAACACCTCGCCCGACGGCGGCCTCCGCGAAATCCGACTCTTCCAGTGCATGAATCCGGGCCGACAGATATTCGCTGACTCCGATGGGCAGGGCGTTGGGCTGGATGCTGTAGCCCCTGGTTTCAAGGTCCTCGGCAATGGCGCCGAACAGAGGCTCTTCAGCTGCTTCGCCGTGCAGATAGGGGGGATGCAGTGACTGCAACGACGTCTCACTCATTCGTTAAACACGCGCTAATTTATGCCCCACTCCATAACCTGGCAAGAAAAATCTGATGCCCTGACCGGAGGCTGAACGTGCTTGCTTCCCGTGCTTTCCTGGCTAGTCGTCTGCCGCCACGGGCCTGCGTGCTTTCAATCCAGCCATGATTTCCTGGTGTCGCTGGTTGTCGATGCGGTACCCCATGTACATCAGGACGCCGATGGTCGTGAAAATCGAGGTCGCCGGGCCGGCGATAAACCCAAGTTGCCAGACAATCTCATCCGGTACGGATCCAAGCGAAGCGCCACGGGGAAAGCGGATGAAGTCGAGCAGCATCCCGCCGAACACCAGGCCCAGGGAGGCCGTCGCCTTTACCGCAAACGAACGGGCAGAAAAGATGATTCCCTCACGACGCTCACCGATATCCAGCTCATGCTCGTCCGCAATATCCGCGAACATGGAGTTGAGCGATGCGAATACCACGGGAGCGAGCATGGTGGTACAGCCGATGGTCACCATCAGGATCAACAGCAAAGGGGTCGAACCCCGTGCCGGAAACCAGCTGACATCCAGCAACAGCATAACGATGGGCAGATTGACCGAGCCGATAATAATCAGCGCACAGCCTATCAGCGTCGGCTTCTTGTCGAATCGCCGGGTCAGCAGTGGCGTCAGAAACAGGGCGAGTACCAGTCCGGTGATCTGTCCAATGGGAACCAGCGACAACTGTTCGGTGGTCATGCCGTAAAAATGGAACCCCATGAACTGATTGAACACACCCTCCACCGAGAGAATGATCGTGGTCAGCATCATGCCGAAAAAAATTGCCCGGAATGAGCGATTGGCGAAGACATCCCTCACCTCATGGATGAGCCGGGTCACGGAAAAGTTTTCCTGACTGACAACTTCCCGTTTGCGCATATGCGGTACCTCGCTGAAGGTGCCCAGCACACAGGTCAGTATGGCGAAGACGATAATGCCACCTGAAAAAATCCCCCAGGGCGAATAGGCCGCCTGATTCAGCAGTCCCGGATTGAACTGTTCTGTGGTCGGAAAAAAGAGCAGATAGGACAGGGGCACAAACATTGACGCCCCCATGAATCCAAAGAAAGTCGCAAATCCGTAGAGGGTGGAACGCTGCCGATAGTCGGTTGCCATTTCTGCACCGAGAGCCAGGTGAGGCACATGGTAGAAAGTCATCGACCCCCTGACGAGGATGGCAAAGACCAGCAGCCAGCCCAGATATCCCGAATCACTCAGGACCGGCGGATTGAACAGCATGTAAAACGAGAAGGCCAGCGGCAGCGCCGAAAACAGAATAAACGGATGACGCCGCCCCCAGCGACTCTGCAACTTGTCTGACAGGCTGCCAGCAATCGGATCAGTTACCGCATCAAAGACCAGCGCAATGGCCAGCACGATGCTGGTACCTGTGGCTGAAACATGGAGCACCTGGTTGTAGTAGAACAACAGAAAGATGTTGAACCCGACATTCTTGACCGACTCACCGATGGCGCCGAAGCCATACGTCAGCATCGTGAACAGCTTTAGTTTTCGAGCTTGCAAATACTGCGCCTCCCTCAGACCCGATATAGAATCACGGCAGATAACAACACTGCAATGGCCGGTAGGTTATGATAGCCGACCAGCATGGAGATCAACCTGAACGGAGGCCTCATGGCAGAGTTCTTTGATGCACTCACTGACGATCACATCAAGTTCATCGACATCCAGCATATTTTCTTCGTCGGCACTGCCGCTGCCGAGGGGCGTGTCAATGTTTCTCCGAAGGGTATGGATGCATTTCACGTCATCAACCCCAATGAGGTTGTCTGGCTGAACCTGACTGGCAGCGGCAATGAGACAGCCGCACACGTCATTGAGAACAGCCGAATGACCGTGATGTTCTGTTCCTTCGACAAACAGCCGCTGATTCTGCGACTCTATGGCCATGCCGAACTGATTTATCCCAGGGACGCGGCGTTCCCAGGCTACCATTCCATGTTCGGCAACCAGCCGGGCACACGACAGTTTTTCCGGATGGCTGTGAATTCTGTGCAGACATCCTGCGGCTTTGCCGTTCCCCTGTTCGAACTGCAGGGAGAGCGGGACACACTTCAAAAGTGGGCGATCAACAAGGGAGATAACGGTATCCGCGAGTACTGGGCAGAAAAAAACCAGGTCAGTATCGACGGCAGGCCGACCGCTATCATCGACACCTGACTCCGGCCTGGACGAGACCCTGATCCGGTCTTCCAGACTCCACAGTCACAGCTTTTGTCAGCACCTTTAGCTCAACAGACACATTGATCGATATAAACAGGGAAACAACATGACCAGCAGTTACACCTCTATTCGCTATGAAACCACGGATACCGGAATCGCACGCATCACGCTTGCCGTGCCGGAAAAACGCAATGCCCAGACATTCGAGTTGCTGGTGGAACTCAACGACGCGCTGACGGCAGCTTCCCATGACGATGCGGTCAAGGTCATCATCCTGGCGGCCGATGATCCGGACTTTTCGAGCGGACACTCGGGCCCGGGCAATCTGAACCTGAAGGAATACAAGCCGAGCGGTACCTGGGCAGGCTTCTCAGCAAAAGGTGCAGAGGGCCAATGGGGTTTCGAACAGGAGTTTTTCTTTGGCTTCTGCTGGCGCTGGCGGAACATCCCCAAGCCAACCATGGTTGAAGTCCAGGGCTGGGTGATCGCCGGTGGACTGATGCTCGTCTGGCCTTTCGATATCGTCGTCGCCTCCGAAGATGCCAAGTTTACGGATCCCGTGGTCGCGCTCGGCGTCAACGGCGTTGAGTATTTCGCCCACCCGTGGGAGTTCGGCATCCGCAAGGCGAAGGAACTGCTGTTCACCGGTGACGCCATCACCGCGCAGGAAGCCAAGGAACTGGGCATGGTCAATCACGTGGTGCCAAAGGCGGAGCTCACCTCCTTCACCATGGAGATGGCAGAGCGAATCGCCAAGCGCCCCATGATGGCACTGAAACTGGCCAAGCAGTCGGTCAACCAGGCACAGGAAGCCCAGGGTTTCTACACCGCACTGCAGTCTGCGATGAACCTGCAGCAACTTGGGCACTCTCACTGGCGCAGCATCAATGACAACGGCGCACCGGTTAACCTGGAGGGTGGCGCCCTGGTCAAAGAGTCCATCGCCCGCTACAAGAAGAAAAAACCCGAGGCCCAATAAGCCGCTCCCTGATTGCCAGTGCCGACAGGAGACTGATATGAATACCGGCTACACCATGCTGGATCACGGACTTGGAGAAGACATCGACATGCTGCGTGATGTCGTCTACCGGTTCGCCCAGGCCGAGATCGCCCCCAGGGCGGCAGAAATCGATCGCAGCAACCAGTTTCCCCAGGATCTGTGGCAGAAAATGGGGAACATCGGGGTACTGGGCATCACCGTTTCCGATGAATTTGGCGGCAGCGATATGGGGTACCTGGCCCACGTGGTTGCCATGGAGGAAATCAGCCGCGCCTCCGCGTCCGTGGGACTGTCTTACGGCGCTCATTCAAATCTGTGCGTGAATCAGATCTACAAGAACGGGACCAGCGAGCAGAAGGCCCGGTACCTGCCGGGGCTCTGCGCCGGTAAACAGGTCGGTGCCCTCGCCATGTCTGAACCGGGCGCCGGATCGGATGTGGTCAGCATGTCCCTGAAAGCCGAGAAGCAGGGTGACGTCTATGTGCTTAATGGCAACAAGATGTGGATCACCAACGGACCTGACGCAGATACCTACGTGATCTACGCAAAGACTGATCCGACGGCCGGTTCCCGGGGAATTACCGCTTTCATCGTCGAACGTGATTACCCGGGATTCTCCCGCTCCCCGAAACTCGACAAGCTGGGGATGCGAGGCAGCAACACCTGTGAACTGGTGTTTGAAAACTGCGAGGTGCCTGCCACCAATATTCTTGGCCGCGAGGGCGGCGGTGTCGGCGTGCTGATGTCGGGTCTGGATTTCGAGCGGACCGTGCTGTCCGGTGGTCCGGTCGGCATCATGCAGGCCTGCCTGGACATCGTCGTACCCTATGTCCATGAACGCAAACAGTTTGGTCAGGCGATTGGTGAGTTTCAGCTGATGC
>JAQCAK010000205.1 GCA_027621895.1 Pseudomonadota bacterium
AAAGCAACAGGCGAAGGAGTTCATTGACCACATCATTCTGCCCGCCACGGGTTCACTGCGACCCGGCGAACTGCCCGATGCGGCAATGGCGGCCACAGTGCGTGACGCTTCCAGGCAGGCAGGTTTCTTTTACAAGACACAGCCGGCTGAGTTTGGCGGGCAACCTGCCGGGGCACTGGAATTGACCATGCTGCGTGAGCTGTTTGCTGCGGCCAATTCCCCGCTCACACGATATATCTTCGGTCCGGGCCCTGGCGTGCTGCACCAGGTGCAGGGCCCCCTGGCTGAGGATTACCTGATGCCGGTGCTTCGGGGTGAAAAGCGGGGATCATTCGGGTTTACAGAACCCGAAGCTGCACCAAGACCCACCTGGGGCGTCCTTTCAGGTGAGACGCTGACCATCAACGGCCAGAAGTCCTATGTGACCGGTGGCGCGGAAGCGGACTTTGTATCCGCGCTGGTCAATCTGGAGGATCCCCAGGGCAACAAACTGGGGACGGCCATGGTCGTCATTGATATGGATGCCAGGGGGCTGGAGGTCGAGCGTGTTTTCTCTTCCCTGGACGGTGGAGAGCACGTCGCCGTGAAGTTCACCAATCTGGTGGTGCCGGCCCACCGGATCATTGGCCAGCCGGGCGATGGTATGCCCCGGGCACTGGCGAGTATCGGCGATGTCCGGTTGATGGTCTCTGCCCAGGCGACAGGCATGTGCCTCTGGGTACTCGATTTCATTGAGCAGCATCTGAAAGCGCCGCATCGAAGCGGTCTGCCCCTGGGTGACAGAGAGGGCGTTCGATTGCGCTATGCCGATATGCGTATCGAAACCTACGTGGCCAGAAGCAGTCTTTACCGTACCGCTCGCCTGGTTGATACCGGTGACAGGGCGGTCAACGAAGTGGCCGCGACCAAGGTGTTCACGACCGAAACAGCCGGGCGTGTGGTCGACATGGCGCTGCAGCTTTTTGGTGGACAGGCCCTGGTTGCCGGTCATCCACTGGAGCGGCTCTACCGGGAAGTCAGGTCGCTGCGTTTTGTTGAGGGTGCCAGCGACCTGTTGCGGCTGAACATTGCCAAAGGGCGGCTTGAACTGGATGTGGGCCGGGTTTAACGGTCAGTCGTTCCCGGGCGTTGCATCGGTTCTGGTGCAGACCCAGCCCCAGTTTTCCAGCTTGCTGGCAAGAAAAGCCGCCCGGTCTTCACAATAGCCCGGCGTTGCATTGGCGCGCCAGGGGTACTCGACCAGGTCCTCAGCCGGTTTTTCGTACTTGACGCGGCAGGGTACTGACCAGCCCTTGTGCTCGTATTCCACAGAAATGATTCGAACCTCGTTACCGGAGCGGCAGGTAAACTCCTCGGCGATCACCTGCTGGCTGAAAACCAGCAGTGCTAGCAGCAGCATTCTTGGCATGGCGTGAAACCTCCTGGATCGGATGTTGTTCTTGTTGTACCCATTATGCAGACCCAGATTGCCGCAGTCAGGGCCTGAATGTAAAACGTGATTCGCCGGGGCGCAGTGCCCGGTAAGCCAGGTTTGCCCAGCGGCACAAATTCTGCCGCGTGTGCCGTGGATCGATGATCTCTTCAATTTCAAAGTATTCCGCCGAGCGGAAAGGTGAGCGCAGTCTGTTCAGGCGCTCCTTGATCATGGTGAGATGCGAGTCATAGTCATCGACCTCGGCCAGTTCTGCCTTGTAGGCAACCTCGATACCGCCCTCGATCGGCAGGGAACCCCAGTCACCAGATGGCCAGGAAAAGCGAAAGTGGTTGCTGCCGGGTTTGGTATTTGAAGCCCCGGCAACGCCGAATGCCTTGCGGATGACAACGCTGCAGAATGGCACCGTGGTCTGGCCCAGGGCCGCAAGGGCCTGTGAACCAAAGCGGATAGTGGCGTTTTCTTCTGACTGCTTGCCGATCAGGAAACCCGGGCAGTCCACCAGGTGGACAATGGGCAGGTGAAACGTGGAAGCCAGGTCGCAGAACCGGATCAGTTTGCGGCAGGCGTCTGCGGTCCAGGCGCCGCCATAGATCATTGGGTCCTCGGCAAAAAGCGCAACGGCGACACCGTCGAGCCTGCCCAGACCCACGATGACAGACTTGCCCCATTTCCGGCCGATCTCGAAAAACGAGCCCTCATCGCAGACCGCGTTAATCACGGATCGCATTTTGTAAACCTTTCGCGGATCCCGGGGCACAATATCAAGCAGGAAGTCCTCAGCCCGATCGACCGGGTCTGTGCACCCGGTTCGACGGGGCAGTTGGTCGACGTTCTCCGGCAGGTAGGACAGGAATCGTCGGGCCATGGCGAACGCTTCATCTTCACTGGCGGCCTCATCGTCGATTGCGCCATTGCGGGTATGGATGCTGCTTGAGCCCAGTTCCTCCTTGCTGACGTCGCCCAGGCTGGCCCAGTCCACCAGTGCCGGCCCCGCGATCATCATCTGTGCCGTGTCCCTGACGATCACCGAGTAGTGGGAAGTGGCCACCCGGGCCGCGCCGATACCGGCCACACTGCCCAGCGCCAGCGATACGGAAGGTGCCACCCCGAGATGGCCAACGATTGTGTCCCAGCCGGCTACCTGGGGGATATAGGTGCGCCCTGCAGTTTCGATTGTTTTGACTGAACCGCCGCCACCCATGCCGTCTACCAGGCGGATATGTGGCAGCCTGAGTTCCAGCGCAAGTCCCTCTGCCTGCAGTCGCTTGCCCGCAATGGACGCATCGGCTGACCCGCCCCTGACGGTGAAGTCATCACCGGAGATAATCACGGGCATGCCATCGAGTTCAGCGGTGCCGAACACGAAGTTTGATGGGGTAAATGTTTCAAGATTACCGGCCTCGTCATACTGGCCCGCACCCGCCAGCTTGCCGATCTCGTGGAAGCTGCCGGGGTCAACCATGCGATCGAGTCGCTCGCGGATGGTGAGCTTGCCGAATTCATGCTGCCTGGCGACCTTTTCACTGCCACCCATCTGTTCTGCAAGGCTGTTGCGCTGCGCGAGTTCCTGAATCTCTTTTTCCCAACTCATTGTCGTTATTCTCCCGGGTCTGGAACAGGTATAAGGCCGAAGTCGTCCGGATCAGCTTATCCGATTCTTATCCGAAGCGGCCAATTTGGTACACTGCGATTTCATCTGACAACGGGCAGGACTCTTGGCGAAAGAATACAGGCAACGGAAATTTGAACTGCCGGAAGGTGCAACCGACATCCTCCTGGTGAGACACGGCGAGTCCAGGCCGGCGACGCCGGAAGAACCCTTTCCGCTGGTCGACGGGCAGGGCGATCCCGAACTGGCACCGGATGGGCGCCGGCAGGCCGTCGCGGTCGGTGAGCGGCTCAGGCACCTGCCGATCAGCGCGGTGTATGTCACCAAGCTGCGCCGCACCCACGAGACCGCAGCACCCCTGTGTGAACACCTGGGTATTCCGCATCGCCTGGACCCGGATCTTCACGAGGTTCACCTGGGAGAATGGGAGGGCGGGGTGTTCCGCATCAAGGCCCATGAAAATGACCCGCTCTTTCTGCGCATGCAGCAGGAACAGCGCTGGGATGTCATACCGGGCGGCGAGTCCCATGAGCAGCTTGAAGCGCGAATTTCCCGCGGACTGACACGGATAGTGGAAGCGCACCCCAATGAACTTGTGGTGGCGGTGCTGCATGGCGGTGTCATTGGTCATATCCTGGCGCGTGCGACCGGCGCCTCACGATTTGCCTTCAACGGCTGTGACAACGGCTCTATCTCGCGAATTGTGATGATGGGTGGACAGATCGTCGTCCGGGCCTTCAACGATACCAGCCACCTGGATAATGGCTGGTCACTGGCATCAATGCCCACTTGATAAATGCCCACCTGAGGTTTTCATGAAAAACGCCTACGAAATGCTGACAGACCACTACCGTAAGGTCGGTGATCTGCGCCACGTTTACAGTATTACATCCTGGGACGAGGCCGCCATGATGCCGGCCGGCGGCGGTACCGCGAGGGGGGAGGCGCTGGCAACACTGGATGTGGTTATTCATGAAATGGTGGTCGACGGTCCCGTGGCCGACTGGCTGGATGCCTGCTCAAACCTGGATCTCGATGAATGGCAGCGAGCCAATGTCCGTGAGATTCGGCGTGAATACGAGGAAATGAGCTGCCTGCCGTCAGCGTTCGTCAGTCGCGTTTCCATTGCGAGATCCAACTGTGAGCAGGCCTGGCGAACCCTGCGTGAGCAGAATGACTGGCTCTCCCTGAAGCCCCTGCTTGAGAAGGTCGTTGACTGTGCTCGCGAAGAGGCAGCGATCAGGGCCGACAAGACCGGATTATCGCCCTACGATGCCATGCTCGAATGCTACGAGCCCGGAATGACCTCCAGCAGGCTGGATGATCTCTTTGGTGACCTGAAGCTGTTTTTACCCGGATTCATTGATGAGGTACTGGCACGACAGGCCGAACAGCCGCTGAAACCGCTGGGGGACCACTTTTCCGTCAGCCAGCAGCGGGAACTCGGCCTTAAGGTCATGAAGTCGCTGGGCTTCGATTTCGATCACGGACGACTGGATATCTCACACCACCCTTTCTGCGGTGGCGTTCAGGAAGATGTGCGCATCACGACGCGCTATACCACTGACAATTTTATTGAGTCGCTGATGGCGGTGATTCATGAAACCGGCCATGCGATGTACGAGCAGGGCCGGCCCGCGGGGTTCAAGGGTCAGCCGGTGAGCAACGCCAGGAGCAGCGGCGTACATGAGAGCCAGTC
>JAQCAK010000206.1 GCA_027621895.1 Pseudomonadota bacterium
CTCGTAGGCATCCAGCTCGTGGTGAGCAGTCGGGTTCCACAGGGCATCGAGGAAGAAGTTCGTTTCCTTCACCCGGGAACAGCTCACCCGGGCGTCCATCAGAAAATGTCTGAAAACGCTGGTCGTCGCCGTTCGAGTAGGACCGACCATGATAATGTGACTTACCATAAGACCTTCAGGAATCTGGCACCCACACCCTTGTAGAAGGGAAGATAACCGATTGAATATCGCCAGAGTAATTTGCGAGGTTCGTGGAACAGGCGGAAGAACATTCGCAGGTGCAGTTTGTTGATGGCGTCGGGATAGTATCGTACGCCTCTGGCGGCGATTTGGCTGATATAAGCGCCACAGGTGAAACCAGCGCCGGTCCACCCCAGGTTCTTCAGATCGACTAGGAATGCTTCCTGGGCAGGTGCACCCATACCGACCGCCAGCACATCTACCTGTGACTTCGCAGCAAGCAGCAGTTCATCCCTTTCTTGAGCATTGAAATAACCATGATGGTAGAATTTTACCGGGATGCCGGCTTCAAAGAGCTTCTGGACGGCAATCTCAACTTCCCCGGGCATACCCCCGACGAGACCGATAGACTTTGACATGAGTGTGGCCTGTTTAAGCACCTGCAATGCGATTGAATTGCCGTCGAACGCCAGTCTTGGGGTTGTGATCCCTGTCACCCAGGAGGTGATCCTGCTGAGCAGAATACCGTCCGCGAATACGAGTTCGAATTCCTTGATATCCTGATGATAGCGAGTGTTGTCCATGAACTGGCGTAAAGAAAAGGGGTTGCAGAAAGTCACGAGACGACATCTGGAATCATCAGAGAAGAAATGCGTCCAGTCAGGTTCCCTGGTTGCAATCAGGGCAGAGAGAGCCTCAAGGCTAGTTGAACAGTCTTGGTTTTTCATTTGGCTGGAAGGTACTGACTGATGCGTGTTGGCGTAGGGGTGCTTTGTGTCTTGTTTTTGGTTCTGCCCAGAGTGCCAGTGGCGTATCCATTGTACCTGATCGCATCAATGGCGATTATCCACCTTGAATGGACCAACAAACAAGCCTGGTGGATGATTCTTTCGCTGGCGACCTTTTTTGCAGCGAGTTTCGGGCTGAATAATTCGCTTTACGATGTCTCGCCCACCGGCTTCCTACTCCAGCTGGCATTGCTGGCGCCTCTGTTGCTCTTCATTGCGGGTTTCAAGGTTCGAGTCACCCAGGATGAGGCGGTGACGCTGATACGCCTGCTGAACCTGGTCATTTTCCTGTTGAGTCTCGTGAATCTCGTTGTCAACTGGAACTTTCCTTTCCAGTTGCCTTATTTCGATTTTTTGCCAGATGCTTATGCTGCGTTCTATGACCGTGGTGGTGCGAAGATCGTTACCATTATCGGACTGTTCGGTCTACTGATTGAGATCTATACCCATCAACCGAGGAATCGGATGGCGCTGGCAGCGATGCTGGTCGCTGCTTGTAACTTCATACTGCCCAGCTACATCATGGGTATTCTGTGTGGCGTTGCAGCGATGGGTCTGGTTTCATTCGGCATGCGCACATCCTGGATTGTCGTGGTAGGCCTCCTGCTTTCTTTGCTGGTGCTTGAGGATCGGTGGAACGCGGTGGCAGACGCGTGGTTTGAGGACTGGGGGATGCCGCCGAAGATTTATGCTTTCGTACTGGTCTGGGACTACCTGTCGCAGCAACCTCTTCTTCTGTTGATTGGTACGGGTCTGGGACAGTTCAGCAGTGAAGCGTCGATCTGGTCCAGCGAACTGTTTTCGGAATTTACCAAGGCTGTCGAACTGCCCGGTTTCTTTATGTCCGAGCACCATGAACTTGCCTTCAAGGACGCCTCAAAGATCTGGATGTTCGATTACTGGGCGCTAAGTTCTTCAGCAAACAAGCCTTATGGGACGATTTCCAGCCTGATCGCTGAAATGGGGCTGCCTGTTTCTGCAATCATTGCCCTTCTCTTCTACCTGCGAATACAGGCCCTAAACTCCAGCTATCGCCGCTTCGCCAAAGTGGTGCTACTGAGTAGTGCGGCACTGATGCTGGTTGACTCCTGGGCGGATCAACCCTGGTTCTCATTCCTGATTCTGCTCTGTTCGCCGTTCCTGAAGCGGCCCGGATCTGTAGCCGAGTATGTCCCTGTGGCTGAACCCGCCATCCCGCCCAGGTTGGCCACATCTATTCCGATTGAAACTTCCTTCGAATCACCACTCGCACAGGAGTTGAGGGAGATCGCGCCTGTTCGAGTCGATATCAATACAGCGACAATAGGCAAAATGCTGAAGGAATTGGATGGGATGGACAGGTCACTGGCATTTGCCATTGTTAATTATCGATTTGTTCATGGCTTTTTTGATGAAGTCGAGGACCTGAAGAAAATCAAGAGTGTGACCGATCAGTTCCTTGAGCGGAATCGCTCCCTGCTGGTGGTGAGCCGGCCCCTGAGGCTTGACCTGTGATGCAATACGCTGGTCCTGTTTTTGGCGATACGATATGATCGTCTGGTATCGTGTTATCGTTTCCCGCAGAAAATTAACGTGATCGATATTCGCACTAAAGCAAGAAAGTTCGGATACGATCTGCATCGGTTTGGATTAACGCTGCCAAAACTGGCGGCTCGCATTCAGGTTGATGACCGCCTGCCGAGAGTACTTTCCGTTTCAGTGCCCAAAAGCGGGACGCACCTGATACAACGAGTTCTGCTGCTGCACCGCCAGATGTATCGACCCCTGGTCCCCACGCTTGGACCACGAAATCAGTCCAAGTGGCTGACTCACGAGCAGGTACTTGTAAAGATGAAACCCGGGCAGGTTATTTCCTGCCATTTCGAGTATTCGGAGGAACTCCACAAACTGCTTTTAAAGTACAACGTCCAGGCGACGTTTCTTTACCGGGATCCTCGAGCCGTTCTCGTGTCTGCGCTGCATTACATCCAGGAACAGCCTGCACTGTCAGCTCATGATTACCTGATGTCACTGCCGAACGAGCGTGAAAGACTGATCGCCCTGATCAAGGGGGTCGACGAGAAGGGTGTGTACAACATGAATCGGCATTTTGAAAAGTTTATTGGCTGGATAGGTGCTGACCAGGTGTTCACTGCAAGGTTTGAAGACCTGGTCGGCGGCCGGGGTGGCGGTAGTGATCAACTCCAGTTCGAGACGATTGAGGGGCTTTTTCGCCAGTTGGGTCTTTACGTATCCGGAGAGCAGATAGAGCGAATCTGTGAGGCAAGTTTTGGTGGAGGTACGCCAACTTTCAGGCAGGGCTTGATTCGAGGCTGGGAGCAGTACTTTGATGCCGAGTTGAAACAATTGTTCTCGGAACATCACGGTGAACTGATGTCCAGACTGGGTTATGCGGATTCCAGTGCATCCTGACTGCGCTGAAGAGATGAGTGGGCTACTCCTGGGGACCAGGATCAGCCGATGAATACTGCCGCTGTTCCGCGCCACAGTAGCTCCACGGATACCGTGATGGATAGCAGGTGTCCAGGAACGTGAAGCACGTATTCCTGGTAGGTTGTGCGCGTTCTGGAACCACCATGGTGCAGAATCTGCTCACGGAGCACTTTGCCCTTTACTCTCCGGAGGAAACCAATTTTTTTGCGTTTCTGAAGGGAGAAGGTCACTTCAGGAAGTATCGTCCCCGCGTCAGCCTCTCTTACAGACTGCGGTATCTTGCCCACCATACCCTCAACCGTTTGAACCTGGATCTTGGCCGGTCCAGAAAGGCGCTCGCCTATCTTGAGGCTGCGACCCATGCCCGGATCGACAATCATTGCGCTTCTCCGGATCGTGGCGCCGTCGCCGTTTTCGTTGCACATCTCGACGGTCTTGCACAACAGCAGGGTCTGCAGGGATGGTTGGAGAAAACACCCAATCACGTTTATTACCTGTCGGAAATCTGCCTGCTGGTGCCGGATGCTCGCTTTATTCACGTCATCCGTCGCGGTGAGGATGTTGTCGCCTCGCTCAGTGATGCAGCCAGGCAGTTTCCTGATGACAGATATGTACATGATTTTTCAGTCGATATTGGGGAGAACTGCACGAGGTGGAATAACGCGATCTACGCAAGTCTCCAGCATGTGCAGGATGAAAGTCACCTGTTAGTGTTCTACGAGGATATTGTGTGCGACCAGAACGGGTTTCTGGAGCGGGTGGCTCGACATTTAGCGGAACCCGTGAACACCAGGGACAGTGTTGCGCAGCTAGCGGCAGACTCGGAACCCTGGAAAGTTCGCTCGCTCGGTCCGGTGGCTGAACCGGATAAAAAGTTCGAAAATCTCTTTTCTGCACAGGAGCGAGACCAGGTGCGAAAGTTGCTGGATCTTGAGAGTTATCAGCTGCTAAAGACCGCGGTCTCTTCAATCGACGAGATGTGATGCCATCCTGTCAGCATGAACGCCCAGCATCTCCTTCTCAGCATTTGCTCGAACATTTGCCTTCAGGATATTTGCCATTGACCGGCTGCGGTTTCTCCAGCGCTGCCTGCCGAGTTCGCCCGCACTGAAGGGCAAGCCCATCCCATACTCGTGCTTGATCGCCTGGGCATACAGATCGTCTTTTTTCCGGATGATCTGTATTCGCTGTGATCTGGCCCGGTTAAGCAGGTCGTAGTCCTCGTGAGCAATGGGTGCCAGTTCCTCATCGTATCCGCCTAATGCGAGGAACAGGTTTTTAGCCAGGCTGATTCTGCCGCAGGTACCGTCGCCTTCCAGTCCATTCCACTGCCAGA
>JAQCAK010000207.1 GCA_027621895.1 Pseudomonadota bacterium
CGGTCAGCAGCTGGTAGAAACATAAAGCCTGCAGAAAGAGGTCTGAGCGGAAGTCCACAGAACGGTTCATGCGCCCGGTCTGTTCGGGTGACAGGTAGGCGAGGGTACCCTCCAGGGTTCGATTGACCTCTGAGGTTATCTGGTCGAACGACTGGCTGCTGGAGATGCCAAAATCGATCAGTTTGATACCGGGACCATCCGGGTCGTAGATGATGTTGGCGGGATTGATGTCCCGATGGACGACATCGTGCTGGTGAAGTTCATCCAGTCCCCTGGCGATCAGGTGCGCGATCGACACTGCCTCCGGCATGTCCAGCTCATGGTCTTCGATGCAGTCGATCAGTGGACGTCCCGGCGGTTTTTCAGTGACCAGGATTGAGGAATCATCGGTTTCGATGAGTTCGATGGGCTTGATAACAAATGCTGAATCGATTCGTCCCAGCAGTTCGTACTCGACCTTGTTGCGGTGTAGCAGTTGTGCGGAAACCAGTTCCGGGCGCAGCTGGCGGAGGATGACCGGCTGCCCGTCGCTGGTGCTCTCGGCCGAGTAAACCAGGTTGAATCGCCCCTGGTGAATCAGCTTTAGCTGTTGGTATCCCGGTGCCGTGGTCATACCAGAAGTATCCGTTTGCCTGTGCATCCTGCCATTGGAGTCAGTTTACACCCTGCAGACGGTGATATTGCGGGAATCAGGTAACGGTCGGTGCAAACAGGTAACCGGTGCCGTGTATGGTGCTGATAAAAGTCGTGTTGGCGTCGTATTCACGAAACTTGCGGCGTACCTGTCCCACCAGGACGTCGATGTAGCGGTCATCAGGATACCATTCGCGATTGCGAATCCGGTTCATCAGCTGGTCGCGGGTCATGACTTCCCCGGCATTCTCAATCAATGCCAGCAACAGGTGGAATTCACCGGCGGAGAGTGACTGCAGTTCTCCATTGGGTGTGCTCAGTTCCCGCTTGTTCAGGCCCAGTGTCCAGCCCTCGAAGCGACGCTTGAAGCCCTTCTCTTTCTGCTTTTCCTGGGCCCGGACGCGCCAGAGGAGATTCTTGACACGGGACAGCAGTTCCCTGGGATCAAAGGGTTTTGTCACGTAGTCGTCAGCGCCACTCTCCAGGCCGACGATTCTGTCGACGGGATCGTCCTTTCCTGTGACCAGGATAATGCCGACATCGGAGGCTGCTCGAAGTTGGCGGGTCAGGGTCAGCCCGTCCTTACCGGGCAGGTTGATATCGACCAGGCAGACATCGATATTCTCATCCGCGACCTGGTCGATCACGCCGTCTGCGTTCTCGCTGGTAAAAACCCGGTAGCCTTCCTTCTCAAAATGTGCGGTCAACTGGGCCCGGGTAATCGGTTCATCCTCAATGATCAGGAGGCTGGCTACCGCCTGGTTATCCGTTGTGTCAGACATCTTGGATCTTCGTTATTGCAGTAGCTGCAGTATATCGCCATCATCCTGCGGATAAAAAGCATCAGGCGGAGCAGCGGCATCATGAGCCAGGTCGAGATACCATGGCAAAACCTATCTGAAGATGCCCTGCTGGGTGTCATCGAAGAATTCGTTACCCGTGAGGGTACGGAATACGGCGTGTCGGATGTGAGTCTGGCGGAGAAATGTCGCCAGGTCAGAAGTCAGCTGGAACGGGGTGAAGCTATCATCACCTGGGATGAAGAGACTCTTTCCTGCTCGGTGATGCCATTGAACTGAGCGTTTGCAGGGGCAGCAGACCTCAAGTAGCATCTCAGAGATCTAATAACCATAATAAAAGAGGGGCCATCAGGTCATGAGAAATCTAGTGGGACTGGTCATCGGAATCGTCGTCATCGTTGGCGTGATTCTGGTCTTAAGGGAGGCGCCGACACCTGCACCTGAAACACCTGCCGTCGCGGCTGATCATCAGGGTGACGGGGACCGTTCTGCCTATATTCGGAAAGTCACCACTACACTGGACGGCGCACGGATTGAACAGGCGGACAGTGAGCCCGGCAACTGGCTGGCCCATGGCAGAACCTATGATGAACAGCGGTACAGTCCGCTGGATGAGATCACGGCGGACAATGCCGCCGATCTGGGTCTTGCCTGGTACTTGATACGGGGACTAACCGGGGGCTGGAAGCATCACCCATCGTTGTTGACGGCATTATGTATACCTCGGGTTCCTGGAGCGTGGTGTTTGCCAATGATGCACGGACGGGTGAGCTGCTCTGGGAGTATGACCCACAGGTACCCAGAGAATGGGGCTTTAATGCCTGCTGTGATGTCGTCAACCGGGGCGTCGCGGTCTGGAAGGGCCGGGTTTATGTCGGCACGATTGACGGTCGACTGGTGTCTCTGGATGCGGCAACCGGCGAGGAGCTGTTCGACGTCAACACGATTGACCGCACCATGCCCTATACCATCACCGGTGCACCGCGAATCGTCAACGGCAAGGTCATCATCGGTAATGGCGGCGCTGAATACGGTGTCCGCGGTTATGTGACAGCCTACGACTGGGAAACCGGTGAGCAGGTCTGGCGGTTCTACACGGTACCGGGTAATCCCGAAGACGGATTCGAGTCTCCGGCCATGGAGGCAGCCGCCAAAACCTGGACGGGACACTGGTGGACCATGGGCGGTGGCGGTACGGTCTGGGATTCCATGGCCTATGACCCGGAACTGAACCAGCTCTATATTGGTGTGGGTAATGGCTCGCCATGGAACCAGGTCATGAGAAGCCCCGGCGGGGGGGACAACCTCTACCTGTCATCCATCGTCGCATTGAACCCCGATTCCGGCGACTACATCTGGCACTACCAGACGACACCGGGCGATTCCTGGGATTACACGGCGACCCAGCACATGATTCTGGCAGACCTGGAAATCAACGGTGAGACGCGCAAGGTGATCATGCAGGCGCCGAAGAATGGATTCTTCTACGTGCTGGATCGTGTCACGGGCGAGTTTATCTCTGCCGAGAATTATATTCCCATTACCTGGGCCACCGGTGTGGATCCGGAGACGGGGCGCCCCATAGAAACGGAAAACGCCCGATACCAGGCTGAGAATCCGCTGGCGGAGCTGCCACTTGAGGAGCAGATCAAGATCCTGGATGGCATGTCAGCCGAACAGATTGAGGCGGCCTTCCATAAGCCGTCACCCTACGGCGGGCACAACTGGCATCCCATGAGCTACAGCCCGGATACAGGCTACGTCTATATTCCGGCGCTGGACATCCCGTTTGCCTACGGTAACGAACCCGCTTTCGTCTTCGAAAACGGGCAGTGGAACACGGCTACGGATACCCGATTGAACATGCCGCTTGGAGAACAGGCGGTAGATGGCAAGATCAATGGTCTGCTGCGGGGTCACGTCTCAGCCTGGGACCCTGTTGCCCAGAAAGAAGTCTGGCGAATACAGCACGCGGGATCCTGGAACGGAGGGCTGCTGTCGACAGCGGGTAACCTGATTTTCCAGGGTAACTCTGGCGGGCGCTTTGTGGCTTACCGGGCGGACACGGGGCAGGAACTCTGGAGTTCACCTGCCCAGACCGGCATCATCGCACCCCCCATCAGCTACGAGGTCGACGGTGAACAGTACATCGCTGTTGTCGCTGGCTGGGGTGGTGCGTTTGCGCTCTCCGCGGGCGCAGCGGCGGATTACAACCTTAAACCACGGGGGCGAATCCTGGCGTTCAAACTGGGTGGCACCCGGCAATTGCCGCCCGTGACGGATGTGGCGATGGTGTTGCCTGAGCCACCTCCTGTTGAAGCATCTGATGATCAGCTGGCCCATGGCAAGTATATGTATCACCGCTATTGCGGGGTCTGCCATGGTGGTGGTGTTCGATCCGGTGGTCTGATTCCTGACCTGCGCTACATGGCGCCGGGCAAGCACATTGTCTTCGAAGATATTGTGCTTGGCGGCATTCTCAGGGAACGGGGCATGGTGGGCTTTGCCGGCACACTCACCAAGGAAGATACCGAGGCGGTTCATCAGTACATTATCGCCGAGGCTCACCGGCTGAAAGCCGAAACGGTTAACTGATCGAGGTCAGTCAATCGTCTGTACCGGCCCGGTTAAACTGGTCCGGAAAAGATCAGGAGGGAAACAATGAGCGAAGCAGAAGACTGGAGAACACAAGACCCGGACAGCATCAACCTGGATGAACTGGACCTGATGAATCCGATGCTGTTCCATCATGATTACCACGTAAAAATCTTTGAAAGACTCCGGCGGGAAGATCCGGTTCACCAGCAGAAAGATCATGAACTGGTGGGGTCCTTCTGGAATGTGACACGGTACGAGGACATCATGGCGGTTGATACCGATCATGAGACCTTCTCTTCCGAGGGATCCATCGTCGTGGATGACCAGGACGAGGAATTCCCGCTGCCCATGTTTATTGCCATGGATCCGCCCAAGCATGATCGCCAGCGCAAGGAGGTCAGCGGTGTGGTTGCGCCGTCGAACCTGGCCATGCTGGAAGGCACCATTCGAGAGAGGGTCTGTAACATTCTTGATGCCGTGCCCCGCGGAGAAACGTTCAACTGGGTTGATCTTGTGTCAATTGAACTGACCACCCAGATGCTGGCGACCCTGTTTGATTTTCCCTTTGAGGATCGTCGCAAACTGACCCGCTGGTCTGATGTGGCCACCGCGGGAGAGGATTCCGGTATTGTTGAAAGCGAGGAGCAGCGGCGGGCAGAACTGCTGGAGTGCCTTGAGTACTTTCAGCGACTCTGGCAGGAA
>JAQCAK010000208.1 GCA_027621895.1 Pseudomonadota bacterium
TGCCAGATGAGCGGCACCGTGACCAGTGACCTGACATTACCGCGCGGCAACTACTATGTGCTGGACGGTCCGGTGTTCATCGGCGGCGATAACACGGATGCTGCAACTCTGACGATCCAGTCCGGTACCACGATCATTGGTGACGATCCCGAGGACTTCCTGGTCATTTCACGGGGATCACAGATCATTGCCAACGGCACGGCTGCGGCACCCATTACCATGACGGGTGTTGATGATGTGCTGGGCAACATCAGTAATCCAGCCACAACCCGGGGTCTGTGGGGCGGTCTGGTGATCAATGGCAATGCGCCGATCAACGACTGCCCGGCGGGTGAAACCGGCGGGACTACCGGTTGCACCAAGGAAGGTGAAGCCAACTCCGGCCTCTTTGGCGGTGCAGATGCGGCTGATTCCAGCGGCCGGCTGAACTATGTGGTTGTTAAGTATGCCGGTTCCAATGTGGACCCGGAAAACCAGCTCAACGGCATCGCCTTCCAGGGTGTCGGCTCGGGAACCGAGGTGAACTATATCCAGGTTTACAACAACCTGGATGACGGCATCGAGTTTTTCGGCGGCACCGTCAGCGCGTCCCATGTCGTGCTGGTCGGCAATGCGGATGACAGTCTGGACTGGACCGACGGCTGGCAGGGCACTCTGCAGTATGTCCATGTCGTTCAGGGTGATGATTCTGCCGATAACGGTATCGAGGCGGATAACCGGGAAGGCGATGAACTGGCCTCGCCGGTTGCACGACCGACCATCGCCAACATGACGATTATCGGCAACACCGGTGAAAACGGTATCCGCCTGCGTCGTGGTACGGGTCTGCAGCTGTATAACTCTGAAGTTCTCAGCAGTGAAACCTGTCTGCGGGTGGACGGTACCGCGTCGACCGACCAGCTGGGCAGCGGTATTGATTTCAGTGGCGTCAGCCTTGGTTGTACCACGACGATCAATACCGGCAGCAGCGATACGGTGGCCGTCCAGTCGTTCCTGGATAACGCCATCAATGTGACCCAGGATGGTTCGACTGCAACACCTGTGACACTGCCTGGCAGTCTGGATGCGGACGGCAGTACCATCGTCGGCTCGGATGTACAGAGCTGGGGAACAGGCTGGACGGTAGGGCTTTAGTCACAGTCCTTGTCAGACAGCGTGCCGCCTGGACAGTGCTTTACCTGTCCAGGCGGCTTCACTATTTATGAATCGGGATTCAAAGCATGAAACACAAGGTGGCCAGGCTTTCACTGGCAGTTATCGCGGTAACACTTTCCGGTGCAGGCCACGCGGAAGAGGCACAAATCCTGTTGCCAAAGCCTGATATTGAGGAAGTCGTGGTCATGGGGAAATTCGTGCCCGACGAAAAACGCGACACGTCTGAAATTTCCAATGTGCTGGATTCAGAGGCACTCGATATGCTGGCAGACTCGACCGTGGGGGATGCGCTGTCCCGGGTAACGGGATTGAGCCTGGTGGGCGGCAAGTATGTGTATGTTCGGGGTCTGGGTGAACGTTACTCTTCCACGTTGCTGAACGGCTTCAGGATTTCCTCGCCGGTACCCTTTCAAAAAACCGTACCGCTCGACATTGTGCCCAAGTCGATTGTTCAGAGCCTGCTGGTCCAGAAGACCTATTCAGCGGAGTATCCCGGGGACTTCAGCGGCGGTCTGGTTGATATCAGAACCCTGGCAGCACCCGATGAGAATTACTTTAACCTTGAACTGAACCTGGGCGGCAACTCGGAGACCACCGGCGGTGATGGCCTGACTTATCGCGGCGGGCACCGGGACAACTGGGGCTATGATGACGGCACCCGTGAGATCCCGGACAACATCAAGGGCCTGAGCAGTGAAGCCTTTGAAGCCGCGGGCTTTCCGCAAGATCTGGCGCTCGGAGCATCCTTCTATAACTACTGGGACATCTCGGAAAAAGAACTGAAACCGGATGCCGGCGCAGACGCAGAACTCGGCCTGCTGTTTGAGCTGAACAATAACCTGAACCTGGGCGTGCTTGGCGCTGTTTCCTACAGGAACAGCTACCAGAACCGGTTCAAGGATTTCCGTCGCTATGAATTTACCGGGGTCAACGGCGGCAGCAACCAGACGGTACAGTTCGAACAGAATTCAACCAGCCACACGATTGATGTCAGTGGCTTCTTCAGTGTCGGCCTTGAGAGCTATAACCACAGTGTATCCCTGTCTCCCCTGATTCTTCGCCAGAGCAATGATGAGCTGCAGCAGCAGCGGGGCCTGTCTTCCGAGGATGACGTGAACTCCGGTACCCCCGTTGTCAGCTACCTGTTGCAGTGGACCGAGAACGAGATTGAATCCACCAGCCTGCAGGGTGAACACGCTTTTGATTTTGGCGACGCTCTTGAGGGTGGGGTGGTCCGATGGCGTATCGTCGATGGCGCTGCCGAACGGATCTCGCCGGATCGTCGAACCTATACTTACGCGGTGAATAATGACGGGCTGGAGGAAATGGTGATTCCCAGTCAGCAGGCGGCCGGTGATCTCCGGGAGATCTACCAGGCCCCGGATCGCAATTTCGCGGCCCTGAATGACCAGATTGATGAAGCTGGCATTGACCTCGAACTGCCGTTTTATCTCGGCAATGGTGATCTGACCGTCAAGGCGGGCTGGTCTGATTACGAGCGAATCCGGGAATCCCGGGATCGCCTGTTCCGGTTTGATGTCCGTTCGTCTGCACCGGATTACATCACGCTGATGACACCGTCGCAGTTCTTCGGCATCGACAACTGGTCCAGGGCCTACCTGGATATCCGGGATTTTTCAGCCAGTGCAGCCAATGCCAGTGGCATTTTTCCGTTCGCCCGATCCGGTGAGGATACAACGGCCTATTATCTGGCCGTCGATGCCCAGATGACGCCGACGGTCAGGGTCCAGCTTGGCGTGCGGCGCGAGGAAGCTACCCTGTTTGCCGATGCCTGGGGTGGCAACACGGCGGAAGGCACGGTGAACTCAAGATCAGAGGACTTCACTGATACCTTGCCAAGCGGTTCGGTGACCTGGGAGTTCATTCCGGATATGCAGATCAGACTCGCCTACTCGGAAACCGTCAACCGTCCCAGTTTGCTGGAGATCACGGGTACAACCATCAGGAACCCCGAAGACTCCAATCTCTACCGGGGAAATGTGTTCCTGCAGCCTGCAGAGGTTGAAAACCTGGATGCCCGCTGGGAATGGTATTTCGGTGCCAATGACAGTATGTCGGTGGGTCTGTTCCAGAAGGATTTCACGAACCCGATCGAGGTCGGCAAGGTGCAGGCGCAGAACGACATCTTCACCTGGTTCAACGCCGAGGAAGCGAGCCTGGAAGGGATCGAAATCGAGGTCCGCAAGGACCTGTACCTGGGTGACTGGCTGGGCTGGTCCGATGCCTGGAACGGTTTTACGCTGACCACCAATGTGTCATTCATTGATTCCGAGGTGACCCTGCTGGGGGCGGGTGAAACCGCCGCTAATGTACCTGTGACCGGTAACCGGCAGATCGCGGCACTGTTCCAGAACAAGCGGCAACTCACGGGGCAGTCAGATGTGCTTGGCAATGTGATCCTCAGCTATCTCGACTTTGACAGCGGCCTGGAAGGCTCTCTGGCTTACAATTACACCGGTGAGCGAGTGGTCCTGGTGGGCGCGGAAAATGCCCCCAATATTATTGAAGACGCCCGGGGCAAACTCGACCTGCTGGTGAAGTACAACTTCAACCTTTGGCAGACGGACCTGACCCTGGAGTTCAAAGCCAAGAACCTGCTGAACGAAAAAGTCGAATGGACCCAGGGCGGTTTGCCCTATGAGTCCTGGGAACAGGGTGTCAGCTACAGCGCCACGCTGAAAGCCGTGCTGTTCTGAGTCACCGGGGGCTGCGATGACACTGTAGCCCAGGTATCCTGGTGAACGTCCCTGGTTGCCGACGCAGGGCGACAGGTTATGTGACCTATGTCACAAAGCACTTGAGCCCGAAGCCTGCGCCAGCTGGCGCGACAGGGCCAGTCTGTAAAAGACCGGCACGGCAATCAGCGTCAGGATGGTGGCGAACGCCAGGCCGCCCATGATGCAAACTGCCATTTCAGCGAAAAAGGCATCCCTGAGCAGTGGCGACATGCCGGCGATCGTTGTACCGGCGGCCAGCAGCACCGGTCGGAGTCGGCTGACACTGGCCTCGCGTATCAGTTCCAGGGTCACCGGGGCTTCCGCCATACGCTTGTCGATCTCATCCACCAGGATGATGCAGTTCTTGATCAGCATGCCGGACAGGCTGAGGAAACCCAGGAAGGCCGGAAACGTGAGAGTCATATCGGTCGCCAGCAGGCTGAGTACCACACCGCAGACGGACATGGGGATCGTCAGCCAGATCACCAGCGGCTGTTTCAGGGCGCCGAACATCAGGATCGTGATAAACAGCATCAGGCCGAAAGTCAGGGGTATCTTGGCGAACAGCATGGTGGATGCGCGTTGCGATGCCTCGAACTCGCCACCCCAGGAAAGGGTATAGCCAGGCGGCAGCGGCAGGCTTTCGATCTCATCCTGAATCAGGGAGTGGGTCTGGCTGGCATTGTGTCCCGGCGGCGGATTCGCCTGGGCCATCAGTGTGCGAATCCGGTGGCGGCGATAGATCAGCGTATTTTCAGCCTCGAGTGCCACGTGATCGATCACCTGGGATGCGGGA
>JAQCAK010000209.1 GCA_027621895.1 Pseudomonadota bacterium
CGTGTGTGTAGGCAACCTTCGGATTGTTGGGTACCTGGCGCTTGCCGGCGTCGCCGCGCAGCTGCAGCACATTCTCGTAAACCTGGCGCAGACCTGACGCGCCAACAGGTTCACCGTTTGCCAGGCAGCCACCGTCCGTATTGACTGGCAGACGTCCCGTGATCTCGGTCTCACCGTTGGCCAGCATGGCCTCCTGCTCGCCGTGTTCACAGAAACCGTTTTCTGCCATGTGCATGATCTCGGCTCCGGATTCAGTGTCCTGAAGCTGTGCCACATCGATGTCCTCGGGACCGACGCCAGCCATCTCGAAAGCTGCTCTTGAGGCGTCAACCGTGGGACCGTCGCTGTAGTCCAGAGCCAGGGAAGGTGCCAGCACCTCGAAGCTGCCATAACGTCGTGAACGGACCACGGCAGATTTAAGGAAGACAGGCTTGTCCGTGTATTTATGGGCCTGGTCGGCTCTTGCCAGAATCAGGGCAACACCACCTTCGCCGGGAGAGCAGAACATGTACTGGGTCAGGGGATAAGACAGCATTGCTGACTGCAGCACTTCTTCCTCTGACAGCGCCTGGCGCCGCCAGGCATTTTCGTTCATGGAGCCGTTGCGGAAAGCTTTCTCTGAAACTTTTGCCAGGCTTTTCTGGGTGATGCCGTATTGCTCCATGTACCGGTTGATCTTCATGCCGAAGAACTGGGTGGTCAGGGCCATGCCGCTGCCGCCGTACCAGTCCCGCTGACCGGCTGAACCAGTGCTCACCCGAAACGCGCCGCGTTCGTGCTTGTCGAATCCCACCGCGATACCCAGGTCAAAGGCACCGGACTTGATCGTGTTATAGGCGGAGATCAGCGCTGATCCACCCGTGGCACAACCGTTCACCACATTGATGAACTGCAGGCCCGTGAGGCCCAGCTGCGACACCATGGTGTCAGGACTGCCTGCTGCCATACTGCCACCGAAGGCGAACTGCAGGTCCTTCCATTCGACACCCGCATCCGAACACGCTCTGCGTACCGCGATGGCGCCCTGTTCCATCCCGCTGACGCCTTCATGGCGACCGAACGGGTGCATTCCAATACCGACAATTGCTACATCATCAGTCATATTTTTTCTCCTATACTGATCAGACCGGTGCGAAAGCGAAGGTGACAAGATCGTTACCGTCCTCGTCCTTGCCGATCACCTCGCCGACCAGTTCCATTTCCATGCCTGATTTCAAAGCTGTCGGATCTGCGACCGTCAGCCGGGACTCTACCTTAAGTTGCCCTGGCAGTTCGACGTAACCGACGCCATAAGGCTTGAATTTCTTGGGATCTGTTTCGCCCAGGTAGGGCGGCGCCTTGGGTGGGAAGCCCTGGATGGTCCAGGCCCATAGCGTGCCCCTGGTTCCAAGCATCACCTCTTCCACATCGTCAGAGGTACACTTGGGGCAACCCTTCTGCATGGGAAACACGTGGTTGCCACAGTTTTTGCAATGCATGCCTTTCAGCCGGGGACCCTCGGGTGTCAGGTCCATAATGTTGTCGTTGATCGCGACCTCGGCCATATTTCCTCCACGATAGTTGACGGATCTGTGAGCAGCCGAAAGTAGCAGCTTTTTGTAGTCGACGCCAGTTTTTGAAACAATGCGATCTGGCCGACAGGGCACCAGGAGTTCATCGACGTGATTGATATGACAGCAGGCAGTAACGAAAACGAACAGCGGGTCCTCCAGCTGATCCGCTCCATGGAAACCGGTACCTTACCGGATACTGTGCGGAATTTGTGCAGCGCAGAATTTAGCTGGGAAAACAGCGGACTGCCGCCAATCCGCGGTCAGGCCGCACTGTTTGAACACATGGCTGCCGGGGGCTTTGCCAGCCAGATCCCGATACTGGCGACCATGACCCATTTTTCCGCTGACCTGCTGCACATCGCCAGCAACGGACCCGTGGTCTTCACCGAGCGGGTCGATCATCACTGGGATGAAGCCGGTCGTGATCTGATGACGCCGCACATCTGTGGGGTAGCCGAGGTCAGGGACGGCAAGATACTGGCATTCCGGGATTTCTACGACGTTGCCTGTTACCAGCAGCAGCCCACGGCGCCCCAGGCCGGGTTTGATCTTGGCAGCTGGCGCGCCAGCAATCACCAGGCCTAGCTGCATGTGACGCTGACGTCGCGCCACATTTTTTCCGCCAGCGATTCAACCGGCTCCCTGGCGCCAGCGGCAAGCCACCGCGCCAGGCAGGTCTGTACACTGGGATAACTCACCCGGACTGTCCTGCCGGACTTCAGCCATTTCTCCACGGATGGGAGAAACAAGTTGTCGATGACCGTTGCGTACTCCAGTTCCCTCAGGGCAGCAGCATTGGAGAGCTGTTCTACCTGGCCATCGAGCGGCTTTGTGAGCACCCGTATCCCCAGTGCCAGGCATTCGCTGATCAGTTCGAACCCGGTGTTACAGATAACCGCGTTGGCCGATAGCAGGTCCGCTTTGAAGGTCGTGCGTGAGGTTTGTCGGCAGTGTATGTTGCCATTGTCCTCCTGCCGCAAAACCGGGGCATAAATATAGAACTCAAAATCCGGGCATTTCTCCAGCAGTGCAATGACCTGGTGCTGATCTTCGAAAGGCAGATAGACCACGACCTTGTTCGATTGAACGCTGTGCTGCAGATCTGTTCTTGCCTGGACATCGATATCCACGATTGGCGGCAAAATGGGTTGATCAAAGTGGTGCCAGTGCAGGCCGACCGCGTTGTCTGCCGGGGCCATATACTTCAGGATCGACAGGCTGATTCGATCGGCGCCGCGCAGCGGTACGTTGAAACGAAAGGCGTACTGGTGACCAATGCCGATGCAGCTGCCTCCTTTCAGGCGGGAAGCCCAGGCGACGATCGGCTCATAGTCGGAAATGATCAGGTCGTAGTCACTGATCGCCTGAGCGCTGATGTCTCTTGCCAGCTTCACCGGATTGTTGCGCAGCACGGTCCTGAATTTTTTAACCTGGCCTGATTCCGTGACGAATGTCAGGCCGTCTTTCCACTTCAGGCTGCTAACAGGTAAATCAAGGGGTTCGGGATTTCTGCCGGAGATCAGTACATCGATATTAACGTCCGGGTAGTTCGATAAAGCCTGGGTAATGGCCAGGGCACGGGTAATGTGACCGTTGCCGGTTCCCTGTACACCATAGAGCACTTTCACCAGTACAGCTCACAGGTGAGCAGGGCCAATGCAGTGCCCATCAGGCTGCCAACCAGAATATCGCTGGGAAAATGTACGCCGACGACCACGCGCGAAACTGCCACCAGTCCGGCCCAGGGATACAGGAGTGCAAACATCGGACCGGCCGCCAGGACCAGCACCGTTACAACCAGGAACGCGGCAGATGAGTGGCCCGATGGAAAGCTGAATTCGTCAGAAGCGACGATCAGGCTGTCGTAGTCAGGCAGGATGTTTGCGGGTCGCCGGCGCCGGAAATGATGCTTTGCGATCACATAGGCCGTCCGTTCGACTGCCAGCGCCAGCACCAGCAGTTCGGTAAACGCCAGGGTTGCTTCGATGCCCAGGGGTAACAGGGCCAGTGGCAGGAATGGATACAGGTAACCATCACCAGAGCGTGAAATACCCCTGGCGAAGCGGATCAGCTGGCTGTTGCCGGGCAGGGCAATGACCTGGCGGAAAGTAAGCACATCCCAATCGTGTATTGCCTGCAGCAAATGGAGTCGATTCGTCATGGCCGTGGATGTTAGAAGACGGGGTTAAAGATTCCGCAAACGGTGTATGATTTTTGCGAAGTCTCCTGTAACTATTCGATTAAAGCAGTCCCTGACGAGACAGCCATGCTGAGTCAACCAGAGTCCATGGAAGCCCCCGCACCGAGAGTTGCGATCAACAAGGTTGATACCCGGCTTGACCGTACCAGCTACGGAGGGACCGCGTTTTTAGTTTCACTGCCATTCATTGCCATCGGTGCGTTCTTCACCCTGGCCGGCTTCCTGGAGTGGGAAGTGCTGAAGGCAGGTGCCAATGCGCCGCTCTGGGTCATTGGTGCTGTCGGCCTGATTTTCCTGCTGTCGGGCCTGCTGCTGTTTTCTCTGGCTGTGCGTGGACTCTGGTCAGCGAGGCGTCAGTCGCGGCTCGAGCAACGATACCCGGGTGAGCCCTGGCGCTATGACTACCACTGGGATGAATTCGAGGTACGGGACGAGGCGTGGGGTCGTGTTGCGCGGGGTGCCATCGGCGTCGTGGTGCTTTCCGTGTTTCTGGTGCCGTTTGTCTGGTGGGCATACTTTTCGAATGAGGGCGTGTTGCCAGTCAGAATCGTGACCGGTGTCTTTATCCTGCTCTGGCTGGTGATTACCGGCACGGCGATTTACAGGGTGATCCAGTATCTGAAGTTTGGTACATCGAGGCTGATTCTGTCGCAGTTTCCCTGTCGACCCGGAGACCCGGTTCGGCTTTACCTACCAGGTGATCACATTGAAGGGGCAAGGTGCCGACTTCGCTATGTGGAAGAGAGAATTGAATGGCGTGGCCAGGGCAAGCAACGCACGGCGAGCCACCTCTGCGACGAGATTCACGGAGAGTCCAGGGCTGTGTTGGATGCAGCCGGCGGGCAGGGTAACGGGGCGATCGTGGAGTTTACGCTGCCTGACAACAGGCAGTGGACCAACAGCCTGGTGGCAGCACCGACGATTCGCTACTGGG
>JAQCAK010000210.1 GCA_027621895.1 Pseudomonadota bacterium
AAATTGAACCCGCCGTGCCCGCCAGGTCCACGGTGATCTGGCTGCACGGCCTGGGCGCCGACGGCCACGACTTCGAACCCATCGTGCCGGAACTGCACCTGCCGGAGACCGCGGGTATTCGGTTTATTTTACCACATGCACCGGTGCGGCCTGTCAGCATCAACGATGGCGCAGAAATGCGTGCCTGGTATGACTTTGTCCCGCATTCCGAGACCGCCGGCTCAGAGGATATCGCGACGTCACAGGGCCAGCTCGAGGCGTTTATCGAGCGGGAAGTCACGAGGGGCATACCTTCAGAGGCGATACTGCTGGCCGGATTTTCCCAGGGCGGCGTCATCGCGCTGCACACCGGCACCCGGTATCACCAGCGCCTGGCAGGCATCCTTGCGCTGTCGACCTACCTGTATGACTTCAAGGGTACAGAGGCAGAGATGCACGACGCCAACCTCGCCATTCCCATCATGATGGCCCATGGGACCCACGACCCGATGATCCCGGTCATGCGGGCGGCTACCTCCAGGGAAAACCTGATCAGGCTGGGTTACGACGTCCGCTGGTACGATTACCCCATGGGGCACCAGGTCTGCCTGGAGGAAGTCGAGGAAATCTCCCGGTTTTTCCAGGAAGTGCTCCCGGTATGACCCATCCCGGCCAGTCTGCAGTCACCGATGGGCCAATCCTTGCAGCCCCCAGCAGCAGCGCCTGGCTGCAGGCCGTGCTGGCAGATTTCGATGCCTTCCTGGCCGACCACGCCGCCAACGAACGCAAGGCATCTGCCATGGCCATGACGATGGTCGTTCACTACCCGGATCGAGACCTGCTGGTGAGTCGGATGATTGATCTGGCGGTGGAAGAGCTGAACCATTTTCGCCAGGTGGTGCGCCTGATGCAGACCCGGGGCCTGGTCATGCCCCCGGACGAGAAGGACCCCTACATCAACCAGCTGCGATCCCATCATCGAAAAGGCTCAGACGAATACTTGCTGGACCGGCTGCTGTCAGCGGCGGTGATCGAGGCGCGGGGAGAAGAGCGGTTTCGACTGATCGCCGACGCGGTCCCGGACAGAGAACTCGGCAGCTTCTACCAGGCACTCGCCAACTCCGAGCAGGGTCACCATCAGCTCTTCATTGAAATGGCACGGCAATACTTCCCTGAAAAGACGGTGGATAGCCGGCTGGCGCAATGGATTGCGCTGGAAACGGCCATTATTGAGAGCCTGCCCGTCAGAAGCAGGCTGCACTGACAGACAGCAGGGCCGACACCATGGCGCCAGTTCAAAACAGCAGGTCCCCGACTGACAAGTACCTGTCTGGCTATGCCGAACCCGAGGCAGATCGGGTTCGCGACAACATCGCATTGTTTGGCAAGGTTTACCGACACGCAGTGGTTATTCCTGCCTGCCGCGAACAGGCCGCTGACATTCAGGGTGTCTGGCAACATCTTGAAACGGCCGGCCTGCTTGTAGTGGTCGTGGTCAATTCCCCGTCATCTGGCGATCCTGTCACTCGATCCCTGCTCGCCACCCTCAGCCAGGGTTACAGGGTCCACAGCGCTGATTGCGTCCTCTTCTGCACTGCAGAAGCTGCCCGGGGCGGCAGCAAACCGGACCTCCTGCTGGTTGATCGATGTACGCCTGGCCGAGAGATCCCGGCACGGCAGGGTGTTGGACTGGCACGAAAGATCGGCTGCGATATCCTTGTCAGCCTCCGGGAAATGGGCCTCCTGGAATCACGCTGGATCGCGACCACAGATGCCGATGCCATACTGCCAGCGGACTATTTTTCGTACTCGCCGGCGTCACCGGAAATAGCCGCGATCGTTCACCCTTTTAAGCACAACCCGACGACGTCCGCACTGGAAACACCGGTGGCGCTGTACGAACTGCACATGCTGCACTATGCCGCTGCACTTCGATGGGCGGGTTCTCCCTATGGCTATCCAACGATCGGCTCGACGATTCGCTGCAGTGCCGAACATTGCGCCAGGGTTCGCGGCTTCCCGAAACGAAACACGGGTGAGGACTTTTACCTGCTCAACAAACTACGAAAGACCGGCCTTGTACAACCTGCAGACGTGGCTCCCGTGATCATTACCGGGCGCCTGTCCGACCGCGTACCCATCGGTACGGGACAGGCACTGGGCCGGATCGCGGCAATGGAGGCACCGCTGACAGACTTCCTGTTTGACCACCCAGGTTCTTTCAGCAGCCTGAAACGACTGCTGTCACTGCTGGGCGACATTGCACAAGGCGAGTCAGACAGGACAGCAGAGATCGAAGTGCTGGCGCAGGATCCCGAACTCGGGGCGTTCGCCACCAGCTCCGGATTGCTCGCCCGCATTCGATCTGCGGCTTCACGACAACCCGCAGGGGCCGTGATGCACAAGCACCTGATGGACTGGTTTGATGCGCTGAAAACCCGACAGTTCATACACTGGATGCGCGATCACCATTACGGCAGCAGCGACCTCAATGGATTGTTCGAGGCCGGGTATGTCAACCTGCCGGCATCACAGATACAGTCTGCCTCGCCGGAAACCCTCGCAGCCTGGCTGGGTTCGAGGTTCTACCAGATGATCTACTCAGCAGATTAAGCCGCGGCAGCCGCAGGCAAGATGATCGAATAAAAAGCCTGCACAAAAACCCGATCCGGAAATGCTAGAATCCCGCCCCGGAAAACGCACAAGCGCTTCTCGCTGGAGTAAGGATTCAATCAGATGCACAGGGTATTTATCGACGGCCAGGCTGGCACCACGGGATTACAGATCCACGAACGCCTGCAGGATCGCAGTGATATTGAACTGCTCGAAATCGCCCACGAGGACCGGAAAGATGCCACCGCAAAGCGCGCTATCCTCGATGCAGCCGATGTGGTGATTCTCTGCCTGCCGGATGATGCTGCCCGGGAAACGGTCAACCTTGCCAGTGGCAGCGACACCCGGTTTATTGACGCCAGCACCGCGCAAAGGGTTGCCCCAGACTGGGCCTATGGATTTCCCGAAATGAATCCGGGACAGCGGGAAGTTATCGCTACCGCCAGGGCCGTCTCCAATCCCGGCTGCTATCCAACCGGCTTCCTGGCCGGCATTACCCCGTTGAGAGATTCCGGCCTGTTGAAAGCGGACGCACTGCTGACCATCAGCGCCCTGTCCGGCTACAGTGGCGGAGGTCGGCAGCTGATTGAAAAATATGAAGCCAGGGCGATGAACAACCCTGACAGGCAATGGCCCGTGAGGCCCTATGCACTGAAGATGCAGCACAAGCACCTGCCAGAGATGCAGCTGTACGCGGGACTTTCCCACACACCCGCATTCCTGCCGAGCGTGGGCAACTTTCTGCAGGGGATGCTGGTCTCGGTGCCTTTGTTCCGGGAGCAGTTTACAGGGGATTTCGACGCCGCACGCATCCAGCAGTTACTGGCCGAGCGGTACAGGAATGAGCCCTGCATCAAGGTCTTTCCCGTTAACGCCGATGACGCCCTGGAGGACGGATTCCTCGACCCGCAGGCAGCCAACGGTACCAATCGCCTGGACCTGTTCGTCTTCGGCCACGACACCCAGGCCGTGGTGATAGCCCGGCTGGACAATCTCGGCAAGGGTGCCGCCGGTGCCGCCATACAAAACCTGAACCTGATGCTCCAGGTCAATGAACTGGAAGGACTGACACTATGACGAACAACAAGGAACGACTCGCCACGCTGCAATCCCAGTACGACAGGTTCCGGGAAGCCGGCCTCAAGCTGGATCTGACACGGGGCAAACCGGCACCACAGCAACTGGACCTGTCCAATGAACTCGACGGCATTCTCGACGGGTTTTACCTGCTGCAGGACGGCACGGATGTCCGCAACTATGGCGGCATCCTGGGCATACCCGAGGCGCGCAAACTTGGTGCCGAACTGCTGGATGTGGACCCCGCGCTGGTCATGGCGGGTGGCAACAGCAGCCTGGCCCTGATGTTCGAGTACGCTCGCCACCAGATGACGCACTGGCAACCCGGTGACGAGACCATCCGCTTCCTGTGCCCCGTGCCCGGCTACGATCGACACTTTACCGTGTGCAAGGCGCTCGGCATTGAGATGATCAATATTCCACTGCTGGACTCCGGCCCGGACATGGACGCCGTTGAAGCCGCCGTGGCAGCTGACCCAGACATCAAGGGGATCTGGTGCGTACCGAAGTACTCCAATCCCACGGGCATCACCTACAGTGACGAGACTGTCCAGCGGCTGGCCAAACTGCCAAAGACCGCCGGCGCCCATTTAACGGTCTTCTGGGACAACGCCTACCTGGTTCACGATCTGGAAGACACCACGGACCCGCTGGCGAACATCTTCCAGCTCGCCGAGCAGGCAGGTACCGCAGACGGCATCGTCATGTTCGCCTCCACGTCCAAGATCACTTTCGCTGGTGCCGGCGTCGCGTTCGTCGCTGCCTCCGGGGCCAACCTCGCGGCCTTCGAGAAGCACCTGTCGATGCAGATGATCGGTTTTGACAAGATCAACCAGCTGCGTCACGTCCGTTTTCTTAAAGACCGTGCCGGCGTCATCGAACATATGGAAAAACACCGTTCGCTGATCAAACCGAAATTTGACCTGGTGCTGGACAAACTGGACGCGGCCCTGGGGGGCAAGGATCTCGCGACATGGACCCGACCGAGGGGCGGCTACTTTATTTCCCTGG
>JAQCAK010000211.1 GCA_027621895.1 Pseudomonadota bacterium
CCTGGGGCGACAGCATGCCGCCAACCCACGGCTCAGGCAATTTCGCTGACGTCTCTGCCGAAAACATGGTGCCCTACAGCATCCAGGGCTACTCGGACAATTACCGGGGACCCGCTCCACCCGGCACCTACCCTGCCAACGGGTTTGGTCTCTACGATCTCGCCGGCAACGTCTCGGAGTGGATTCATGATTTCTACTCCATCGAGATTCACCGCGACCTGCTGACCGACCCCCTGGGACCCGACAGTGGCGAGTATCACGTGATCAGGGGTTCGAACTATACTCATGGCCGTTTCAGCGAACTGCGCTGGACCTACCGGGACTACGGCAAAGACGCCCGACCCGATGTGGGTTTCCGGATCGCCCGATGGGTGGAAGCGGAGGCTGCAGAGTGATGCGCTGGTGCCTGTTCATCATGATCATGCTGCTCACCACCCAGGCCGGTGGGGCCGAAGGCCAGGGGGCCAGCGGTAATGACAGCAGTGAGCCGGAAACGTCGGTCCCCGAGGCAGCACCTTCTTCGCCGGAATCGGCTGAGGCCGAAACCCAATCAGGCGCAGCCACAGGCAGCCTGCGTTCACTGCGATCAAAGGAAATCTCGGAGGCTTTCAGGGATTTTCAGCCGAGCGAAGAGATCAGCGCAGACAACGCGGTAAAATTCCCGGTCGACATATAAGGACTCAGATGAACAAGCAGCTTCCCATCGAATTCATTTTCCAGCTCTTCTCGCTGATCATTGCGATCATCCTGGTTCACGCTCTGTATGTTTCCATTGTCAGGCCCAATGCGGCAGCCATCCTCGAGGAGCAGGCGATTCAGATCAATGCGAATCCTGACTATGTCCCTGAACGCTCCGCCTATGTCGTCATCCGGGATTTCGAACAGGAGGCCTGTTTTATCCTGGCACTGTGGGCCATGTCCCTGATGGGTTACAAGGCGATGCATACCCTCAGGGAAAAGCGGGTCCTGCAGCTGGACCTGGTGCCCCTGAACCAGGGAACCAGTATTCTGCCCGAGGACACCCGTGAGTACTCCAGGCCCATACAGGCTCTGCCAGAGGTCCAGCAGGGTTACCTGCTGCCCAGGGCACTGCTGACCGCGCTGCATCGTTTTCGTTCAACCCGCAATATCCAGGACGTCTCGAGTTCAATCAGGGCGGTTTGTGAATCTGAAGCAGAGCGACTGGACTCGGAGCTCTCCATGATCCGTTACATTGCCTGGGCTATTCCCTCTATCGGCTTCCTCGGTACCGTCAGGGGTATCGGCCAGGCGCTCGGCCAGGCACACAAGGCGGTCCAGGGGGACATCGCAGGGGTGACCCAGTCCCTCGGCGTTGCCTTCAACTCCACCTTCGTCGCGCTGCTGATCAGCATCATCATCATGTTCCTGTTGCACCAGTTGCAGCTGGCCCAGGAAAAGCTGGCGCTGGATGCAGAGGAATATTGCGATGTCCGCCTGGTCAGGCACCTGCAGACGTAATCCGGAGAAGCCTATGACCCTCGCAGTCTTTAATATCAACGATGCCGGTATACAGCTGGCACTTGATGGCGTTCTGGTCCGCACCAGCCCGGGCTACGCAGTACTGAACAATGGTCAGCTCATGACCGGTGAAGACGCCAGTAAAAATGCGCGCCTGCTGCCAAGATGGACCAACAACCGGTTCTGGGGCGATCTTTCCACGCGGCCTATCGCCAATGCCACCGACGGTGTCAGGCATCACGCTGACCTGGCCTTCGCTCACCTCGAAGACCTCTGGTCAACCATTGCAAAAGACGCCCGCGAGGCGATTTTTATCGTGCCGGGGTTTTATGACAACGAACAGCTCGGCCTGTTGCTGGGGATGGCAAGGGAATGCCGGATTCCGGTCTGCGGCATGGTCGATGCCTCTATTGCCGTAGCGGCCAACCTGCCGCTTCGCAGCCATGTGCTGCATCTCGATATTCACCTGCATTCGATCACACTGACCCGCCTGTCAAATGCAGGCACGCTGGTCAGGCGGGAAGTCAAAACGGTGATGGAAACCGGGCTTTTCACTTTCTGGGATCGCTGGGCGAACATCATTGCCAACCAGTTTATCCAGTCGACACGGTTTGACCCATTGCATAACGCCAGCAGTGAACAGCAACTGTTCAACCAGCTGCCAGAATGGATCACAGCACTGGGCGACCGCAATATGCATCCGTTCCAGCTGGAGGTCGATGGAACAGGACACAGTATCGCGATTTCGAACGAGAATCTCCTCAAGGCATGTGCTCCGCTGTATCCGCAGATCATTCAGGCGATTCGTGCTGAAATTCCCACAAGTGAAACCGCGAGCCTGTTGCTGTCCCACCGGTTTGCAGGCTTCCCGGGGTTGAAAAACTCGCTGGATCTGATCGAAAACATTGATGTCATCGATCTTGGAGAATTGAAGGCAATCGGATCTGCCTCGCTGCACCGCGACGAGATTGTCGGGAATGGTAGCGGTATCAACCACACGGTTTCTCTCAGTGCAGGCGCGGCAGACGAGGCTCCGGCGCGCCGCCAGGCCAGCATTCCTTCACATCTTCTCTGGAACCACGGCGCTTATCCTGTTGGTGACGGTATCAAGCTGGAAGTCAGTGAGTCCGAAGGGCCGCACCGCAGCAGCACACCGCAAATCACGATCTATACCCGCAACAACAGCATGCTTGCGGATATCAGCGAGGCAGCGAATGTCCTGGTGAATGGAGCGCCCGTCACCGGCTCAATCGAACTGAAGATTGGAGATCAGCTCACCGTAAACGGGCAGCAGCTGACGCTGATCTCGGTGATCGCTGATGGCTAAACGGCGCGAGACCAATGTCTTCAGCCTGGCGTTTCTTGACATCATGTCCTGCGGATTCGGCGCTGTTATCCTGATCTACATCGTTATCAACCACGCCACGGAAACCACGACAAAAAATGTCAGCGTGGACCTGATGGCCGAGATCCAGCGTGTCGAAGAACTAGTCCGAGACGAAACTGAACGTCTGGTGCAGCTCCGCAATACCGCCGCAGAGACAGACGACGAAATCGTGACAACCAGCCAGCTCTCCATCAGGGTTGCCGAAACCATAAAGATGCTGGAGGCGGAACTCGCCGATCTGAACGAGGCGGGCGCAAGTCGCGAGCGCACCATCGAAGATCTGAAATCGGAACTCAAGGAACTTGAACTGGAGGCTGCCAATCTCGAAGGTGCCGTGGCAGCAGAAGAATCCTCCGGCTCGGCGCTGCGAAGCATACTGGGCCAGGGTGACCGGCAGTATCTGACCGGACTCAAGATCGGCGGCCAGCATATCGTCATCCTGCTCGATGCTTCTGCCTCCATGCTGGACAAGACGATTGTCAATATCATTCGGCGTCGCAACCTGCCCGAGGCACAGAAGATCAGTTCACCAAAGTGGCAGCGGGCCATCGGCACGGTTGAATGGATCATGGCGAATATGCCAAAAGATGCCTACTTCCAGCTGATTACCTTTAACGAGACGGCCTCATCCGCTGTCGCAGAGACCGGCACTGACTGGTTGCGGGCAATTGAACGGACCGATACTGACGCGGCACTGGAGGGAATCAGAAGCATGGCCCCGGCTGGCGGTACCTCTCTCTACCAGGCCTTTGCCATGGTAAACAGAATGGACCCCCTGCCTGACAACGTTTTCCTGATCGTCGACAGCTTGCCCACCATGGGTGAAAAAGCTTCCAGCCGGACTGTCATCGATAATCGCGAACGGGTGGCGCTGTTTTCCGAGGCCCTTGAGATGCTGCCTGCAGGAAGTCCCGTCAACGTCATCCTGTTTCCCATGGAGGGTGATCCCGTGGCATCACCCTCCTACTGGCGCCTGGCCCAGATAACCGGCGGCTCGTTTCTGTCGCCCCCGGATGACTGGCCATGATCATTTTCCCGTCACCTGAATTGCAGGTTCACCGATGAGAACCCAGCGCCGGGAAATCGAAGGCATCAGCCTGTCATTTCTGGACGTCATCAGCTGTGGCTTCGGCGCCATCATCCTGCTGCTGGTGCTGACCAAGGTTTTCGAGCCGGTGATCATTGAAGACTCGATAGAAAACCTCGATGGATATCTCGCCGCTCTTCAGCAGGACCTGTATGACATGCGCGGCGAGGTCAGCGACCTGAATCGCCGAATGGTCCGAAAAGAGGATCTGAAGAAAGAGCAGCTCGAGAGACTGGCGCAGCTCAATGCCGAGCTGTCAGCCTTGCGCTCAAAGCACGAGAAAACCCTGGATAAAACCCGGGTAGACACCCTGATCGAGGGGCGCCTGGCAGAGGCCCGGCAGTCGATGACTGCAGAAATGCAGACGCTGCTGGCAGACTACAAGCGCAGCGCGGACGACAACAGGATTGGCGGCGTACCCGTGGACAGCGAGTACGTGATATTCATCATCGACACCTCCGGCTCCATGTTTAACTACGCCTGGCCACAGGAACTCAGAAAGGACCAGGAAACGCTCGCGGTCTATCCTCGGCTCAAAGGCATTCAGGTCATGAATGACATGGGGAACTACATGTTTTCCAGCTACACCAACGAGTGGATTCCGGATACACAGGTTCGACGCCGTGCGATTATCGACACACTCCGCACCTGGAACGTCTTTTCCAACTCATCGCCTGTCGAGGGTATCACCAAGGCTATCTCAACATTCTATCGCCCGGGCCGGA
>JAQCAK010000212.1 GCA_027621895.1 Pseudomonadota bacterium
AAGGACGGTTCTGCATGGCGGGATCGTGAAGGTGCCAGACAGTACAAGTTTCGTGTTCGACTGGAGCCTGGAGTCCGGTCCGGTTCGAGTGAACTGTATGTAGAACAGATCGAGCGCCCGCTGGGCGTGGATATCGAGGCAGAATGGGTTGGCAAATCGGTGAATCCGGAGCTGGAAGGCAAAATGCTGAGCGCGATGGCCTACTACCTCGGCGATCGGATGGCCCAGGGCCCGACGGTTTCACTGCTGGCGGCAGGCCTGCAGGAAAGCAAGGCGGTCCTCGAAACCGGCCCCGACGGGATGGTACTGAAGTACAGGCTCCAGTTTGATCGCGCCTGGGCAACCGTGGGCGCCGCGCTCGAGGATGCCCGGGTGGATGTGAAGGACCTGGACCGGACCGCAGCCAACTATTATGTCCATTACACGGCGCAGCATGATCCGGACCCCGGATTCCTGCGGCGAGTTTTCTCGCGGGACGATGGCGACCAGGACCCGGGCCACGCCTTTGTGGTGAACCTGCAGCCGGAAGGCGAGGATGTGCTGGTAACGGTGGCCATGGAGCAGGAAACCGGTCTGGGCACCACCGAAAGCCTGATTCTGCGAGAGCGCCTGTTGAAACTGATCAAAGAATATTCCACCTGACGTGACCGTCAGATTTGCGTCATTGGGCAGCGGCAGCAAGGGCAACAGCACCCTTGTTGATGACGGGGAGTCCTGCCTGCTGGTCGACCTGGGGTTCAGCGTCAAGGAAACCGTTCACCGTCTCGCGCGCCTGGGCAAGAAGCCGGTTGATATTACGGCCATTCTGGTGACCCATGAACATGGTGATCACATTCACGGTGTGGCGCCATTTGCCCGCAAGTTCGATATCCCCGTTTACCTGACCCACGGCACCTATCAGCCGAAATCCATGGGCCAGTTGCCGGTCATGAACCTGATCAACTGCCACAGGGTTTTTGAGTGCGGCAGTTTTGAGGTCACACCGGTTGCCGTCCCCCACGATGCCAAGGAGCCTTGCCAGTACGTGCTGCGCTCCTCCGGTGCCACAGTGGGTATTCTCACGGATCTTGGCCACATTACTGATCACGTGAAATCCAGCTATTCGAACTGCGATGCCCTGCTGCTGGAATGTAACCATGACCTTGAGATGCTCGAACAGGGGCCTTATCCGGCACCGCTGAAACGCAGGGTTGGCGGAGACTATGGTCACCTGAACAACCATCAGGCAGCGGCGCTGCTCGATGCGGTGGATCTGCAGCAGCTGGATCACCTGGTGATTTCCCATATCAGTGAGCAGAACAACCAGCCGGCCCTGGCGCAGGCTGTTGTTGAGGACCGGCTGTCAGCCTGGTCGGGAAATCTGCAGCTGGCGGACCAGCAATCTGGTATTGACTGGGTGGTTGTAAAATAGCGCTTGTTTACTGTTCATCTATACAGTACTGTACGCAAATACAGTATTGTCTGCATGCGTCCCCGAAAGGGTGGCTCGAACAGGAGAAAACAAGCAATGAAAATTCGACATATCCGATCACTTGATATCTGGTTGATGAGCCGTGGCAACACCGTGCTTTACCGCGGTCACGAAAACCCCTGGCGTTCTGCGACAGTCATGCAGGCGGTTTTGCGTCGAGCCCGGCACAAGACATCTGAACTGGCTGCCTAGATAAGGAGCACCTCTCGCTGAGGCTCCCTGATGTCAGGACGATGTCAGGTCGACATCAGATCGACGTCAGGTCGGCGGTAATGCCGGGCAGCAGCGGTTAATGAATTCCTGGTGTGATGGCAAGGCGCTGGCTGCCTGGTTAACCCGGCTCTGCATGCCAGCCAGCATCTCCTGTAGCGCCGACTCATCCATGGACTCGGCGGTATTGTTGTAGGTTTCCGGCCATATGTTCTGACCCAGCAGAACCGCCAGCCAGCTGTTTGTTGAGAACAGTTCGTCTCCCTGGATCAGGCATCTTCCACTGGCTCGAAACAGATCCATTCTGCGCTGCAATGATTCTGGCACATCCATGTCTCTGCATTGCTTCCAGAAAGCCGAATCCTCGCGTTCGTTGGCCTTGTAGTGAAGAATGATGAAATCCCGGGTCTGTTCGTAAATTGTCGAAATGATGCGGTTGTATTCGTCGATCTCCAACTGGTTAAAGCGCTTGTCTGGCAAGAGCGCTAGCAGCCAGGCGATACCTACCTGTATCAGGTGAATGGCTGTGGACTCCAGAGGTTCCATGAATCCAGCTGACAGACCCAGGGCAACGCAGTTTTTCTTCCAGAAGAACGAGCGTCTGCCGGTCGTGAACTGCAGCATCCTGGGATCAGCCAGGGGTTTGCCCTCCAGGTTTGTCAGCAGGGTTGCAGTAGCCTCATCCTCACTGATGAATGCGTCAGAAAAAACGTGACCGTTACCCGTGCGATGTTGCAGTGGAATACGCCACTGCCAGCCAGCCTGCTGCGCTGTGGAGCGCGTATAGGGTATGGGCTCACCGATATTTTCGGAGGGCACTGCCACCGCTCGATTGCAGGGCAGGTAGTTTGACCAGTCCAGGTACTCCGCACCCATTGCTTCGCCGAGGAGCAGTGATCTGAAACCCGTGCAGTCGATAAACAGGTCTCCGTCGATCATTTCTCCACTCTCGAGCGTGATGACAGCCACATGGCCATCTTCTTTCATTCGGACATCCACGACCTTACCCTCGGTGCGCAAAACATTGCGCTGCTCTGCATATTTGCGCAGGTATTTTGCGACAAGGGTGGCGTCGAAATGATAGGCGTAGTTCCAGTGATTGCTGGTTATTCCCTTCGGGGGTACTGCGGCAAAGCGTCCCTGTCGAGCAGCGGCTGCCGTCAGTGAGAACTGTTCAATATCTTTTACGTGTCCAAGCTGGTGGCCACGCAGGAGTTGTGGAAAGGTACGATATCGACGTCTGCGCCAAATCGCCCGAAGGGATGCAGGTAACGATGGCCTTTTCGAGTCCAGTCAACGAATTCGATACCCAGTTTGAAGGTGCCCTGTGTTTCCTTGATGAAATTACTTTCATCAATTTCCAGCATATTAAGAAAAGTGCGGATTGGCGGGATGGTTGCCTCCCCAACACCGACGGTACCAATCATGTCTGATTCGACAACCTGGATCCGTGTCTGGCCGTCGCTAAGGTTTCTGGCCAGCGCAGCAGCAGCCATCCAGCCAGCTGTCCCTCCGCCGACAATGATGATGGAACCCAGTCGCTGGTTTGTCATGATATTTTCCTCTGATGGAACGGGTCTTCGCGCCTGACCAGTGTTGTCTCTCTGGCTTTCGTCAATGGTTGCCAGTTCGGGCATCATAATCAGGGTCAGATGTCAGCGCAAAATCTGGTAGTCTTGCGGTTTTTCGGACGGTGACCCAGCTGATACCGTACATTAAATCAGGAGAATCGCACGCATGAACAACGATGCGAACATCATTGAAGTCTCGCTCGAGAACTTTCAGGCCGAGGTGGCTGAGAAATCCCAGCAGACACCAGTCCTGCTGGAATTCTATGCCGAGGCCTCACCCGAATCCGTAGCGGCCAGCGCCGTGCTGCGTCGACTGGCTTCAGAGTTCCATGGCAAGGTCATCCTGGCGCGCTCGGACGTGCAGAAGGATCCCCACTTGGCTCAGCAACTGCAGGTCCGGACACTGCCCACCGTGAAGGTGATTTACCAGGGTCAGATGGCTGGCAATATCGAGGGGCCAGTCAATGAAGACCAGTTGCGGGAAGCCCTGGGACAGCTGACCATGAGCCCGATGGAGCGGGTCAGGGAGCAGATAGACTTCCTGGTCGCCCAGGGCGAGCGTCGCCAGGCCATCCAGATGCTGCAGGAAGTCATTGCGGAGGAACCGCAGAATCTCGCGCTGCGGGTAGAAATCGCAGATCTGCTGATCATGGAAGGTCAGATTGAGGATGCCAGGCAGCTGCTCGCCGCATTGCCGGCGGACACAGACGGCATCGACAAGCCGAATGCTCGACTGGCATTTATCGATGAGGCCGGTGATCTTGAATCACTCGATGTGCTGCAGTCCAGGGCCGAATCCGGAGAACTGCGTGATCGCTACAATCTTGCGATCAAGCTGGTTGTTGACGACCAGGTCGAGCAGGCACTGGTTGTGCTGCTGGACATGCTGAAGACGGATAAGACCTGGGAGGATGAACTGGCGCGCCAGACCATGATCAAGGTCTTTAACATGCTCGGGAAAGGTAATGAACTGGCGACCCAGTACCGCAGAAAGATGTTCACCTTTCTTCACTAGTGATGCGGGCTGTCCTCGAAGAAACCAGCGGAAGTCCTGTCTGATTCGCACAGGTCAGTCACAACGTCCCTGCAGGGCAGGTCTTCGTCGATCAAACGCCCTGCATGATAGACTGCGGGCAATCGACATCGAAAAGCGTGAACACTCATGACCCCCGAACTGGTAGCGGTTTCTGCTGTGGCGGCATTGCTGCTGGTCATCTCTGTGCTGGCCGGGTTTCGGGTCCAGCGGCTTGGGTCGCTGCTGCACGAATCGCAAAACGAGGCTGACGCAGCGCGGGACGAACTCGCCGCGATACGTCTCAACGACGCCTCCCTTCAGGAACGGTTGGTGGCCCGTGATGCTTCTATTGCCAGCCTGGAAACCCGGCTTGCGGAACTTGGTCGGCAACTGGATGGGGACCGGG
>JAQCAK010000213.1 GCA_027621895.1 Pseudomonadota bacterium
GAAAGATAGCTCCCGGGGAGTACCTTGATATTGGCATACCGCAGCAGCCTGACGGCGAATTCGGTATCGCTGCAGGGTGTTTCAGGCCACAGGTAAAAGCCCGCGTCGGGTATCTCCATGGACCATACCGGATCCAGGATGCGACTGACCGCATCAAACTTCTGCCGATAGGCCTCGCGATTTTCCACCACGTGCTGCTCATCTTCCCAGGCCATCACGCTCAACAGCTGGTGGTGTACCGGCATGGCCGCACCCTGGTAGGTCCGATACAGCGCGTAGCGCTCCAGCAGCTCTGCATCACCGGCGACATAACCTGACCTCAAACCAGGGACGTTGGAGCGTTTGGACAGGGAATTGAATGCGATGCAGTTGCGAAAATCGTCGCGGCCCATTTCACTCGCCGCCTGCAGCAGTCCGGGTGGCGGGTGGCTTTCATGGCGGTAGATTTCCGAGTAGCATTCGTCGGAGGCGATGACGAAATCATGTTCATCGGAGAGTTCGATCAACTCGCGCAGTTGTGCTGTGGACATGACCGAACCCGTCGGATTCCCCGGACTGCAGATATAGATCAGTCGACACTGCTGCCAGGTTTCGCTGGAAACGGCCTGGAAATCCGGGATGAAGCCATTGCTGGTGTCACAGTTCAGATAAACGGGTTTGCTGCCAGCCAGGACTGCTGCCCCCTCATATATCTGGTAGAAGGGATTGGGCATGAGGGTGGTTTGCGATCCACCATGATCAATCACAGCCTGTGCAATTGAAAACAGGGCCTCCCGGGTACCTGTCACGGGCAGTACTTCTGTCTCGATGTTAAGGGGCCGGTGCAGCCGGAAGCGGCGTTCAACGAAATCCGCGATAGCCTGTCTGAGTTCCGGAATGCCACGGGTAGGCGGATAGGCACCGAATCCCTGGCGGATCATCGAGGAATCAGCCAGGGCGGTCACCAGGAAGTCCGGTGCCGGATGCTTTGGTTCACCCATGGCCCAGGAGATCATGGGGTGCTGACTTTCACCCTGAACGTCCGCGATCAACGCATTAAACTTCTGAAACGGGTAAAGATGCAGTTTGTCGAGATCAGGATTCATGGTCAGACGGCGATCTTCTCAATATGCTCATCGAGCTCCTCGCAGATGCGTTCGCGCAGTGTGGCCAGCAGTTCCGGATCGGTCAGTGGCAGGCCATCGTCATCTGTCACGTAAAAGACATCCTCAACCCGCTCACCCAGGGTGGTGATTCGTGCGGACACAAGATAGATTTCCAGGTCCATGAAAATCGTCGCGATCAGGGAAAGCAGCCCCGGGCGATCCGGCGTGGTGACTTCCAGGGCCGTGACAGGATGATTCTCGTCCTGGCTGATACTCACCTGGGTTTTCTGCTTGAACTGTTTCAGTACCCGTGGCGTTCTGCGGTTTTTCACCAGCCGGATATCTTTCTGCCCAAGGTAGTCGATAATCGTTGAACGAATCTTCTCGATTCTGGACGGCTTGTCGCTCACGGGCTGGCCGTCGCTGTCCAGTACGGTGAAACTCAGGAATGTCTTGTTGGCTTCTGAGGTCGCGATGCCGGCATCCACGATATCCAGTCCCAGGTGATCGATCGCGGTCACGATCGCAACGAACAGGTTCTTTCGGTCTTCCGTGTGCAGGAACAGCTGTGTGAAACCGGAATCGCTGCGGCGGGAAACATCATTGTGTACCACCAGCAGCGGCTCGGTGCTGTCATGTTCGATAATGGCCTGGGTTTGCCAGACGATATCGCTTTCCCGCTGCCGCACGAAATAGTCATCGTCGATACCTTTCCACAGCGCCCTGACGACATCCGGATTGATGTCATGTTCTTCGAGTCGGGCCAGGGACCGTTCCTGCTGCTCCCTGATGTATTCATCGCGGTCGACAACATTTTCCAGGCCGTGGCGCAGGGCTTTCTTGGTCTCTGAGTACAGCTGCCGCATCAGCGAGGCTCGCCAGCCGTTCCAGAGCGTTGGGTTGGTGGCGTTAATGTCGGCAACGGTCAGGGCATACAGGTAGTCGAGCTTGACCTTGTCGCCGACGAAGGTGGCGAACTCGTGGATAATCTCGGGATCCTGGATGTCCTTCCGCTGGGCCGTGGTCGACATGACAAGGTGATTGCGAACCAGCCAGCAGACGATGTTGGTCTCCCAGCTGGACAGTTCATGGCGCTCACAGAATGCCCGGGCGATCTCGACGCCCAGTTCAGAATGATCACCGCCCATGCCCTTGGCAATGTCGTGGTACAGACCGGCGATGTAAAGCAGTTCCACCCGCGGCAGTCGGGGATGAATGTGGGCGGCCACCGGGAACTGCTGTTCGTTGTTCTTGTACCTGAAGCGCCGCATGTTCCGCACGACCTGCAGGGTGTGGGCGTCGACAGTGTAGATGTGAAAAAGATCGAACTGCATCTGGCCAATGACCCGGCCGAACTCGGGGAGGTATCGACCCAGGATGCCCCAGCGCGTCATGCGGCGCAGTTGGGTAAACAGCCGATGCTCAGCGCCCAGCAACTGGATAAACAGCCGCGCATTCCGTGGATCGTTCCTGAATTCATCGTCGATAAGCCAGCGATTCTGCTGGGCCAGGCGGATGGTTGAAGCACGAAAGCCCTCGATGTGCGCCTCGGATCCCGCGATCACAAACATCTCGAGCAGGGCAGAAGGGTGCTTTTCAAAAACGTCTTCCGAGGTCACCTCCAGCTGTGAATTGACCAGGCGGAATCGGTCATTGAGTGGCTGTACCTTGAGGCGACTGCCGGCCTGAACGATGACCTCGTTGAAATGCTGCATGAGCGTTTCGTTGATGGTATTCACCCGCTGGGCTGTCCGGTAGTAGCGTTGCATGAACTGCTCTACCGCGAGCTGTTCACCATCCTCGTAACCGAACATGCTGGCCACTTTCGGCTGGTAGTCAAACAGCAGCCGGTTTTCGTCCCGGTCGGACAGGATGTGCAGCACGAACCTGATCCGCCAGAGAAACTTGCGGGCTTCGATCAGGGCGTCGCTTTCTGCCCGGGTCAGGATGTCCTGGTCCGCCAGGCCCGTGAAGGTGTCCATGTTGTACTGGCGCCGGGTCACCCAGATCAGCGTCTGAATATCCCTGAGTCCGCCGGGCGAGGATTTTACACTGGGTTCCAGGCTGGACTCGGTATGGGCGGATTTATGGTGTCGTGCCTGCTGTTCGTCGCGTTTGGCGTTGTAGAAGGCCTTGGCTGGCCATATCCGTCGGGGTGAAATCTGCTTGTTCATTTTCTGCAGCAGGTCATCGTCGCCGACGATGGTTCGTGCTTCCATCATGGCGGTCAGCACCGTGACATCAGCGGTGGCCTGGCTTCTGCAGTCGGAAATGGACCTGGCGCTGTGACCCACCTCGAGACCGATGTCCCACAGCAGGGTAATAAAGCTCTGGATATTGGCGCGATGGACCGCGTGATTGTTTCGTTCCAGCAGGATCAACAGGTCGATATCCGAATGGGGCAGCAGTTCCCGACGACCATAGCCGCCAACAGCAATCAGCGAGATCCGCGACTTGCGCCAGCTTTTGAGGTTTTCATCCCAGGAAAATCGTTGCCATGCCAGTCGCATGATGCTGTCCATGAAGTCGCTGTGGCCGAAAACCAGGTCGTCGGTTTCAGCATTTTCGTGGAACTGCTGCGCCAGAACGGCCTTTGATTCGGCAATCGCGGCTTTGAACAGGGGGATAATCCGCTGAGTCGATTCGAGATCGCGTTCGAGTTTTTCGATGATGCTGCCCAGCAGTTCGCTAACCACAGCGTTCGATCGTGTCGTCTTTGCGCAGGGTGAGAATCTCGTATCCGGTCTCGGTGACCAGAATCGTGTGTTCCCATTGTGCCGTGAGCTTGTGATCCTTGGTCACAACGGTCCATTGATCCGGCAGCAGCTTCACCGCGGCTTTGCCGGCATTAATCATGGGTTCGATGGTAAAGGTCATGCCGGGCTTGAGCTCCGGCCCGGTACCGGCCCGGCCGTAGTGCAGCACCTGTGGCTCATCGTGAAAAACGCGCCCGATGCCATGTCCGCAGTATTCCCGGACAATCGAAAATCGGTTTTCCTCTGCATGAGTCTGAATGGCGTGTCCGATATCCCCCAGGCGCCCGCCAGGCCTGACAGCCTGGATACCCAGGTACAGGCATTCCTGACAGACCCTGGTGAGCCGCTCGGCCAGTACGCCGGCCTTGCCCACGACGAAGGTTTTGCTGGTATCACCGTGGTAGCCGTCCTTGATCAGTGTCACATCGACGTTGATGATGTCTCCATCCTTCAGCGTCTTGTCGTCACTGGGTATGCCATGACAGACCACGTGGTTGACAGAGGTGCAGATGGACTTTGGAAAGCCGCGATAGTTCAGCGGCGCAGGAACAGCCTGCTGCACGTTCACCGTATAGTCGTGGCAGATCCGGTCCAGCTCTCCCGTGGTGATACCCGGCTGAATGTGCTCCTCGATCATTTCGAGTTGCTCGGCCGCCAGGGCGCCCACCGCGCGCATCTTTTCGATGTCGTCCCTGTCTTTTATCTCGATCGTCATACCCTTAAATACGGCAAATTTCGAACCGCGGACTATAACGCTCCCGGCCCCGGGCTTCCAGCGGCTTCCATGAAGGCGGACCGGCCGGGTCAGGCTCCACCGGGG
>JAQCAK010000214.1 GCA_027621895.1 Pseudomonadota bacterium
AAAAGCCCCGAGTTGCCCATTGTCCTGCAAGCCGAGCCCCTCCCGGACGACAGGATCGTAAGCCATGGAACCGGTTCGCCACATGGCACCCAATCCCTGTGCATGAGCGGCCAGAAGCATGTTCTGGACCAGAGCACCCGCTGACAGCACCTGCTCAACCTCTGGCACCTTGGGATGCTCTTTCACAACAGCCGCCACCGCCAGCACTAGCGGTGCGCGCAGCGGCTTGTTTCTGAGTTTCTCTGTCTGCTCCGGCGTCAAGGTTTCGCCACTCTCAAGTTTTGCCCTGACAAACAGATCACCCAGCCGCAAACGGGCATCGCCTTCTATCGCAATGATTTTCCAGGGCCTGAGTTGCCCATGATCGGGCGCGCGTAAGCCGGCCCGAATGATTTCCTCGAGCTGGTCTGGTTCAACCCGGCCCGTCAGGCGCGGCGAAGAGTTTCGGGTATGCAGTGACTCAAGTGCTTTCATGGTGCAGACAATACGCTAATCACTGTCACAGTAAAACTGGCCTGCAATGTCGGGAGGGTGGCGAAGACAGAGCCTTGAACACTGTCTGCGACCCCAGCTGGATCAGGCAAGCCATGACCAGGCCGGCCGTCACAAGCACCGGTCTCAGACAATATTCAGCCAGATGACGTATAGTTATCCCATTAACAATCGATCTTCAATCCCGTTGATTTCGGCTGATAACCGCCGGCAGCACTTCAACGCAACCCACATCATGCTACTAACAGAGGAATCACATGCGACTTGCTATCCTATCCTGCTCTCCCAGGGCCTACAGCACCCGGCGTCTGGTCGAGGCAGCGAAGCAGCGCAATCATGAAGCCACCGTCCTGAATACCCTGAAGTTCGCCATTGATCTGCAGCAGGGTGTCCCTGACCTTTACTATCGGCAACAGGTGCTCGATGACTACGATGCCGTACTTCCCAGGATCGGCGCATCCATTACCTACTACGGAACGGCTGTCGTACGGCAGTTCCAGGAGATGGACATTTTCTGCGCCAATACCGCACACGGCATTATCAATTCCCGGGACAAGCTGCGCAGCCTGCAGATTCTGAGTCGGCACCATATCGGGATTCCAAGAACCACCTTTGTCCGGGACAAGAAAGACGTGATCCCCCCCATTGAACGGGTTGGCGGTGCACCCGTGGTCATCAAACTGATTGAGGGTACCCAGGGTATCGGTGTACTGCTGGCGGAATCCATGAAAGCCGCGGAATCCATCATAGAGCTCCTGCAGAGCCAGAAGCAGAAAGTGCTTATCCAGAAGTTTGTGAAGGAAAGCAAAGGCAGGGATATTCGTGCGTTCGTTGTTGGTGATCGGGTTGTAGCAGCGATGCGGCGGGTTGCCCAGGGGCAGGAGTTCAGGAGCAATGTGCACCGCGGTGGCGTTGCAGAGAAGGTTGAACTGCCGGACGCCTACAATGAAACCGCTGTCCGGGCGGCCCAGATACTCGGCCTGCGGGTTGCCGGTGTGGATATGCTTGAGGGCAAGGATGGCCCGCAGATTATGGAAGTGAATTCATCGCCGGGCCTTGAGGGCATCGAAACCTGTACTGGCCTGGACATCGCGGGCTCGGTGATCGACTACATAGCGGCCCAGGTGGACTTCCCGGAGATTGATGTCAGGCAGCGGCTCACTGTCAGCAGGGGTTACGGCGTCAGTGAAATCTACGTTCCACAGGGTTCAAAATTCGTTGGCCAGACAATCCGGGAAACGAAGCTGTCAGAACAGGATATCAATGTCCTGACCCTGTACCGGGGTTCGAAGGTCATACCCAACCCGCGAACAGATCGGGTACTGGAATCTGATGACAAGCTCCTGTGCTTCGGCAAACTTGAAGCCATGCGCTCGATGGTACCCGCCAGGGAAAGACGCCGAAGGGAGCCCAAGGTTCAGGACCTGGGCGCGACGGGCTAGGTACTGGGTGTCAGTCGATGAGTATCGCCTGGTCACCCAGACTGACCTCGCCGGGCTCCAGAATCGACGCATAGACTCCAAGACAGCCATCAGCCTCGTTAACCAGCGACCGCATCACACCCGGGTCTGAGAGCACGTCATCAAAACCGTGAGTGGTCATGACACACCGCGGGCAGGCCACTTCCATCTGCAACAGAGCTGAACCAACCCGAAGCTTCCGGCCTGCCCACTCGGACTCCGGCAGCCCGCTGGTCGCCGGGCAATCGAGCAGGAGGTTGGGTCGAAACCGCCTGACATCCCACTGCGAAGCTGCATTCACTGTCTGCATGGTGGCCAGAGACTGCCGGGTCATTACCAGCAGGGGAAAGGCATCGAAATAGGTTCCCAGCGGGGATTCAAACGCCGCAAGTTCCGGCGGAAAAACAGACAGGTCAGGTAGCGGTTCATTCGGCAAACGGGCGAAAACCCGCCTGAGTTCCGCTTCCATATCGTCAAGCAACGGTGCGCCGCGTCGATAGTGGTCGAGCGCCTCCGCCGGCATCAGTGGCCAGAGAGTCACCGGACTGCCAACGACGGCACTTAGCCTGTCTGCCACATCAGGGTGGCCTGTCATGATCGTGTCGCCGGAAGGCAGCGTAATGAGTGCAGGAGAAGCGCCTTCCGTGACCGGTTCCTCGAGATAGGTGGCCCTGCAGGACATAAGGGCGGCAAACCGCTTTCCCCCGCGAATGCCACCACGTTCTTCATCCCGTAAGGCCCAGGCACGGTCACCGGGAATGCCATTCTGGCCGATAGGCAGCCGCGACAGCGACTCCCCGGCCATGCTTTTGACCGGATAGCGATACAGGGAATCAAGCGTACCGATATTCATGTTCGTATCACTCCTGTCTGGTCAACTTCATAGCTCACACTGACCATGCCATCGGTAAAATCCGCCGGCAAACGGCGGATACGCGCCAGCAGTTCCTGACGATAGCTGGTCTCGATCAGGGTCCCTCTGCCCGGCCAGATACGAAACTTGATTCGATAAAACGTCTTGCCGGTGGAAGTGGTTCGCCGACCTTCCAGCTGGAACGGGGCTCTCATGACCGATGGAAACTGCTCAATAAGATTCTCTGTCACCGTGCTGATCACCGACTCGATCGCCGCATCGACGTCAGCATCACCTGTCAGCTCCACGTCCACCAGGCATCGGATGTAACCCCTCGGGTAACTGATCAGACTCGTCAGGGTCCGGTTGGGGATGTAAACCACCGCACCCATTGAGTTCTGGAGCACTGTGAAGCGCATACCGACGGATCGAACGATGCCCGTCTGCCCGGCAATCTCGACCATATCTCCAATCTCTATCAGGTCTGAAAGAATGACGGTCAGGCCGCTGATGACATCCTGAACGATGTTCTGGCTCCCGAAACCTACCGCAAGCCCGATGACCGAGGCGGTGGCCAGGTAGGCGGTCAGGGATACGCCGAATTCCAGCAGTACCAGGCCAAAGGCGTAGAAGTAGACACTGAAAATAAAGACACCCGAGAGCAGATGAATGATTGTCTGCAGCTTGGGCACTCGTGATTTGCCCAGCATCAGGCTGAACTGCAGCAACAGCTTCCTGGCCATGATCGCCACCAGGTGGGCTCCCACCGCGAGCAGAATCACGACAAGCAGTCGCTGGCTTCCCGTTACCTGGTTGAAGACCTGGTTGAAGATCTGATCGATGAACTCCATAGCTGAACCCACTAGCCTTGGACGATACCGGGCAGCTCTTTCAATCGCTGATACCAGGCCGCTATGTCGGTAAGCGGATTATCAATGACCTCGACACCTGCCTCGTAGCCGGAGGAAGGATCCCCGCTGGCCCATCTGACTTCAACACTGAGCCGCAAACGCGTTTCTTTACCATCAAGTACAACCCACAGGTCGAGCGTACAGTCTGCCAGCAGCCTGTCACATGACAGGCGCAAACCGCTGTGTGATATTTCCAGGATCTCTGCCTGAAACCTGTAGCCCAGCAATGCGTCATCTTCTGATTCCGTGACTTCAGCGGATGCTGAACCGTGATGCAGTCGCCGGGGTTCTGCACGCCAGCTTTGCGGATCACCCTCCTGGGGAATCATGCGTTCGAGAGGCGGAAAATCGTGAAAGCTGTCGGCGCCACGGATCGCTGCCACCCAGTTGTGACGATTTCCTGTATGAATTTCTATCTCGGGCGACGGGAACTCGGGATCATTAAAGCAGCCAACGGACACGCCATAGAGTGCTTCTTCCAGATGCGCCTGCAGAAACGAGAGATGCCAGAAAACAGTTGAACCACATGTCCTGCAGAATCGGTACTCGATACCGTTGTTCTCAGGAGAAACGTACAGTCCACACTCACCGGAAACGGACGTGATCTGGTCTCCAAAAAACCAGGCGGAAACCTGGTAATCACTGCCGCTGCGACGCTGGCAGTACTCGCAGTGACAGACAACGACCCGCTCCGGTTCTCCCCGGGTGGTGACCGACAGCTCACCGCAACAGCATGTCGCTGTTCTCGTCATCGTTCACCCCTGAAATCAGGCATTCTTTTCACCAATCCATACAACACGCTCGCCGAACCCTTGTCATTATCCCCTAATTCGCTGCCCTCCATAACCCATGAAGACTCAGGGACCTCCGCCAGGGTTTCAGGACGTCTGGTACACTGGGCCTCTTCGCGGAAGCAGATGACATGATCAGGGACCATCGGCCTT
>JAQCAK010000215.1 GCA_027621895.1 Pseudomonadota bacterium
AAAAAACAGAAAGTCCGCGCGGGAGATATTCTTGGCGCATTGACCAGCGACGGGGCATTGGAAGGTCAGATGATCGGCAAGATTGATATTCGAGATAACTGGGCCTATATCGCGGTCCAGAGAACCGTCTTTAAACAAGCGCTGACCGTCCTGAACAACGGTAAAATCAAGGGGCGAAAATTCCGCGCAAGAAAGGTGTAGACAACAGCCAAAACCCTGGTGGTGAGCCCATCGGGACAGCCCCCTTGTTGCGAAAAGACTCGTTTTATACGTTGTGAATGTGAATCGAGAAGCACATACTCCGCCCCTCATGGCGGCCTGATCTGGCACGCCTATCCGGGATTTCCCATGACACCTTTCAGAATGCCCTCGGCGACGGCTCGGCCGTGCCTGTTTGATAACACGCCAGACGCCACAATCGCGCAAGGAATCAGTGGCGTGACCACTGACGAACAGAACAATAAAACGAAACAGCGGAGCGGTTGCTGCTAGCAGGGGGCCCGGCAGATGGCCGCGGCACTTAAAACCTTCTCCTGGGAAGGTACCGAAAAATCCGGCAGGAAGAGCAAGGGCGAGATCAAGAGCGCCACCGCCAAGGTCGCCAGGGCAGATCTGCGCAAGCAGGGTATTGCTGCCACGAAGGTGACCAGGCAGGGTGGCGGTATGATGGCGCTGCTGAACTCTGGTGCGAAGATCAAACCCCAGGACATTGCGCTCTTCACTCGCCAGCTGGCGACCATGATGAAAGCCGGTGTACCGCTGGTGCAGTCATTCGAAATTGTCGCCGACGGCATGGACAATCCCTCAATGCGCGATCTTATTCTGCAGATTCGGGACGACGTTTCATCAGGCAACACCCTGACCCATGCCATTGAACAGCATCCTGCCCATTTCGACGATCTGTTCTGCTCACTGATCAATGCCGGTGAGGACTCGGGTTCACTTGAAACCATGCTGGAGCGTCTGGCCACCTATAAGGAAAAGTCAGAAGCACTGAAGGCAAAAATCAAAAGCGCGATGACCTATCCTATCTCCGTACTGGTGGTGGCCGGTGTCGTCTCAGCGATCCTGCTGATCAAGGTCGTTCCACAGTTCGAGGAGATTTTCAGGGGTTTCGGTGCTGAATTGCCCGAGTTCACCCAGTTGGTGGTCAACATGTCCAACTGGATGCAGGTTTACTGGTTCGCTATCGTCGCAGCCATTGCCCTGCTGATCTTCATTTACAAGGAAATCCACAAACGCTCACTGGCATTTCGGGACGGCGTGGAAAGATTGACCCTGAAAGTACCCGTCATCGGAGACATCATGGATAAATCCTGTGTCGCCAGGTTTGCCCGAACTCTCTCCACTACCTTTGCTGCCGGTGTACCACTGGTGGATGCGCTGGAATCTGTAGCGGGTGCAGCAGGCAATGTGGTCTACCGCCAGGCCATCTTCAAAATCAAGGACGAGGTTTCCAGCGGGATTCAGCTCAATATCGCGATGAAACGCCAGGAAGTTTTTCCGAACATGGTTATCCAGATGGTTGCCATCGGCGAGGAATCCGGTGCGCTTGATGGCATGCTGGACAAGGCCGCGACCTACTTTGAAGAGATGGTCGACAACGCGGTCGACGGTCTGACAAGCCTCATGGAACCCATGATCATGTCCTTCCTGGGCGTGGTGATCGGTGGCCTGATCATCGCGATGTACCTGCCAATCTTCAAAATGGGGGACGCGATTGGCGGGGGTTAGACCTTGCCGCGGAAACTCATGCCGCGCGCCAGGGCACCCAGCCATTGCCGCGAACTGATCAGCACGATTTCCCGGGGTGCAGGACTTTCACGGGACCAGATGAGGTGATCAGCATCCGGAAATGGACCACTGGCAAGATCAGTGTCATACAGACGTCGAAGGACGTCTGTGGGTTCCATACCCAGGGCCAGCAACCGCAGCAGAGCGGCATTACTGAGGGTTTCAGCATCCATCGACAGTGTCAGGGCAACGCGCTTTGCATCGGGGTTAAGGTACCGGTTCGGAAACGCCTGATGCATTAAGACAACCGCAGCAAAGATGCCGCGCTGCTGGCGTACATTCGAGAAGTCCTGCCAGGGCTCTTCATCCTGCAGATCATCCACCAGGTTCTGCCTGACACCCTTTCCCATCTCTTTACCGAAGATAGTCTCGAGCACGGCTTCACCCGCTTCCTGATGCCCCAGGTCCTGAAGAACCATCAACGCGACTTCATGCAGATCACTGTCAGAGAGCCCGTCCAGGTCGTCGAACTCCACCAGTTCCAACAGCCGGCGCAGATCCCCTGTTTCCCAGATACCTGGCAGGGTGTGAACGATTTCCGCACGTTCAATGGTGACATCCACGCTTGCAGCCATGTTGATTCGATTCCTCAATCAATCCGGTGCTAACCGGCGGGCAAAAGTCATACAGTTTGCGAATGACCAACGGGCAGATCGCGCGGCCAGTGTACTCGCACGCCAGCGACAGGTTCAACTTGACCCGCGGGCTGAAAGGCTGAAAACTCAACTCTCACGTCAAAGCCTCTCCCCGGATGAAAATACTGATCAAACCTCTGCTCCTGCTGGTTCTGGCAACTGCCGGCAACCTGGTCAATGCCGATGTCCTGGCAGAAGTCTTCGGCGACCCGATGCCGACATCGCCACCACCTGTCTCTCTGAGTGCCGCCATTGCCCGGCTGGAGACCAGTGACCAGCCAGTTGAATCCCGCGTCAGCGGCAGGATCACCGAGGTCTGCCAGAAAAAGGGCTGCTGGATGGTACTGACAGACGGCAGTGTTTACGCCCGCGTCACATTCAAGAACTACAGCTTTTTTGTACCCAAAGACAGCGGCCAGCGAGAGGCTATCTTGCTCGGCACGCTGTCTTCAAACCAGCTGACTGCCCGTGAGGCAAATCACTACGAAAAAGACGCCGGCCGGCCGGAGCGGCATGCCGGGAGCGTGACGGAATACACCATCGTGGCCAGTTCGGTGCAGTTCAGGTCAACTGCTGAATGAATGCCCAGACAGAGGCCTTCAGGCGGGATTGATATCCACCACGAGTCCCTGCTCTCCAGCCTCGAACTGCAGTGCATCCCAGAGTCCCGCTGCCTCGAGAAGAGGTTTGATCAGTTCCCGTTCCGCTGCGGTGAGATCGGCCAGCTCCTGTTTCAAAGCCAGCAGGCATTTAACGCGATAACCGGGCCCGTTCAGGGCCTCGGTATAATGACTCATGTCGGCATTCTGCCTGGCCATGACCATCATCATGAGATAACCCGGTGCCATGGACTCGAGGACACCGATCAGCTCTTCTGTCAGGCAATCCGCGGCATCAGCCCACTCTCCTTCAATCCCGGAAAGGTCATCGAGAAAGTGGGTCCACTGGTAGACCCGAACGGCCTTCTGTTTCATCAACCCGGCAACAAACGGGTCGACCGCATACTGGGATAGCTGGCCAAAAAGCCCGAACTCGGCAAACGAAGGCCGCGAGCCGAACAGGAAGAAGGATCGCTTCAGCTGGTTCTCAAGGGCGGCGAGCACTCGCTCGTAATTATCCAGGACCTGTTCCCGTGGCAGGCTCGCCGCTGCTCCCAGTTGTGCCTGCTGCCTGGCGCTGAAGGCTGCGGCTCTTTCCTCCAGTTCGCTGTCATCCAGGGCACCGTTCCAGCCAACCATCTGGCGACGCCCGCACCAGGCAGCATCGTCTGTCCAGCGAAAATAGAACATGGGGAATGGCAGGTACTCATCAGCCATGTCTTCAACCAGATGAGCCAGAAAGGCGATGCCTGGATGGGGGTGGACCAGTGATCGTTCCGGGTAAAGGCTTTCCAGTTCAAACATGATCGGCGTGGAATCCGCCTTCCAGCTGCCATCCGGATAATGAATAACAGGCACCACGTTCTTGCCAGCAGCTTTCAGCGGCGAATCAGACGCCTGGTCACCAATTGACCCTGTCCCGCTGAAACCGCCCTGGGGAACCTGCCAGGTATGGGGTATTCGGCGGTAGCGAAACACCGCGCGCATTTTCAGTGAGTAAGGAGAAGCCGGTCCGCCATAGATCTGAAACATCCTGTCCTCCTATTGTGATTTCAATTGATCGACCCAGAACCGGGTCCCGCCGGCTACGCCCACCGGCATCAGAATCAGGTTAACCACCGGGACAGTCAGCAGCAGGTATGCCGGCAGGCCAAACAGCAGTGCCTGGAATCGCCGTCGTGAGAGTCGCTCTTTCAGGTCCCGGAAACTGACATCATTGTTATCCGCCCCGTAATCGGTGTACTGGATGGCCATCGTCCAGGCACCAAACAGCAGCCAGAGCACCGGCGAGACGATATTGATCACGGGAATAACCGTTATAATTACCAGACCGATGAGTCTCGGCAGTATGTACAGGAGCTTCATGAGTTCACGACCAACCGACCTGGGCAGCACCATCAGCCAGGAAACGTTTGAAACCGGCGGCTTGCCGGTCAGCGCTTCCTCTACCCTGATTGAAAGAATGGCATTGAAAGGCGATGCAATAATATTGGCGAGGAACGTAAACACGAACAGCACCATGACCACCATGACAATCAGTGCGATGCCCCAGATCAGCCAGTAGATGGCTGACAGCCAGTCCGG
>JAQCAK010000216.1 GCA_027621895.1 Pseudomonadota bacterium
ATGGCATGAACAACTTTGGTCTTCGTCCACCACCCGTTTCCCCGATTCGGTTCCGACAGACGATCGCGACGGCGCGAACCTGGTCGTTGAAACTGGACCTGGAAACGGATCTTGCGCGGGGAGACCTCGAGTATGGCGTTGATGTGGAACTGGCCGATCACAAGGTCCAGATCGGCAACCCCAGCAACCTGGATTTCCTGGTGCAGCCGATACCCGGGGCCGAACAGGATCGTACCGGTGGCTACCTGAACTGGCGCAGCCGTGCTGGTGCGGGGCACTATGAGATTGGGTTGCGGGTTGACCATTACCAGGATCAGTCCGGAACAACCCGTACAGGCTCTGCCGTACCCGCCATGCCAGGCATGCTGGCAATGGCGTTCAACAATGGTGACAGAGACTGGCAGGATACGACCGTGGATCTGCTTGCCCGGTACTGGCAGACGAGTAACCTTGGAACCTGGCGGGTCAGCCTGGCCAGGAAAAACCGAGCCCCGACCTACCTCGAAAGATTCGGCTGGCTACCCATCGCTGCCAGTGCCGGGCTGGCCGACGGTAACAACTACCTTGGCGATATCCAGTTGGATCCTGAGACTGCCTGGATTGCCGAGATGGGCATTGATATCGCGGGTGGCCGCTGGTGGTTGCGCCCGGCTGTCTACTATCACCAGGTAGATGACTACATCCAGGGGGTGGCGTTCGACACCACTCCCGGCGTCGCTGATTCTGCGGTTGAGATGGTGTCCATGATGAATGGCGACATGACGCCACTGCGATTCGGTAATGTGGATGCCAGGATGTTTGGCCTGGATGCTGATTATGGCTGGCAGTTAGACGGGCACTGGCGACTCGAGGGTGTACTGTCGGTTGTCAGGGGAGAGCGTCGTGACATCGACGATGATCTGTATCGAATCTCGCCGGACAGGCTGAGCCTGGCGCTGGTCTATGACCGCTCGAACTGGTCGGTACAAACTGAAGTGGTGGGAGTGCGTCGACAGTCTCGGCTATCCGCGACAAACAGCGAACAGGAGACCCCCGGCTTTGCGCTGGTCAATGTCACCGCCGGCTGGCAGCTTGCAGAAGGCCTTCGCCTGTCGGCTGGCATAGAAAACCTGCTGGACAGGGAGTACGAGCAGCACCTGTCAGGCTACAACCGGGTGGCTGACAGCGACGTGCCGCTGGGTAGTCGCCTGCCCGGGGTGGGCAGGAACGTGTTTGTGCGAATGTCACTGCATCGATGATCGCTGAAATCCTGCCGCCGGCTTTATAGCCGACGGCAGGGTCCCGGGGTGGCAGGCATCAGGACCTGATGACGTCGATGGTGTCCAGGTCTCGGCACATTCTGGCACTGCGTTTGGCCATTGCCATGAACATATCGTTGCCCCGGTCGGTTTCTCCCACGATCATGGAAGCAATCACAGCCATAATCAGGCCTGCGGGTGCGAAATGTCGATAGTAATGCCAGCAGGTCTCCCAGCTGCAGTCCACGTCATACCCGCGCAGGGTCTCGTGGTAGGCGCGGAGCAGCGCTTCCTCTGCTGATTTTCGCTCATCCTCCCTGAGAGAGGTGCCGATAAAGTAGGCGGCATCGTTCATGGCGCAGCCGTAGGCAATGGATTGCCAGTCCACCACCGCGAGCGGGTAAGGGCCGTCGAACATCATGTTGTCGAGACGATAATCGATGTGAATCAGTGTCATGGGGCCCTGGTACTGACTCATATAGGCGATCAGGTTTTCGCCGACCAGGGAAACCATCTCCTGTTCTTCCCCGGTGAGTCTTGACTGGTAACGGTCCAGGAAACCGGGGGTGACCATATCGTACAGGGCTTTGAGCATCTGGCCGCCGTCCGCTGAATTCCTTGTCACGATTTCACCGTCTACCAGGCTGTCATCGCCCCAGCGGGGGCCATGCAGGTGAGCGAGTTCGATCATGGCCGTTTCAGCCTGGCTGGCATCGCAACCGGCCAGCTGGTCTCCCTGGCGACCCGGGGCCAGGTCCTCCATGATGATGACGAAATCGTGGGTCTCCTGGTCAACCTCGGCGAACAGGACTTCAGGTGTCTGGATGTTCAGCGTCGCCTGCAGGTTGTTGTAAAAATGAACCTCGCGCTTGTAGTTCAGCTGGGTTATGCCGGTCTGCCGGCTCACCGGATCTGGCGACGGAAACTTCCCCACGAGGGAGGCGGGCAGATCCCCGGTCCCACTCAGTTTGAACCGGACGTTCTCGCCAACCTGGCCCGTGCCGATACTGTCAGCTTCGAAGCCCGTGACACTGGCCGATATCCCGGCGTAATCCAGAACGGCATTCAGCCATTCGCTGGTTATAGCTCCTGGATCACTGATGAGTCCCGGCTTCGACATGATGGCTCCTTATCTGCTCTGGCTGGATTGCTTTTGATGGGAAGGGTGGCGCTGACTATATGAACCGTTGACCCGGTTAGCAAGTCGTGTACTCTCTCAGTTTACGGGCGAGCGCCCATCTCCTGAATGCTGATGTCCTCAACAAGATTCTCCGTTTCCACCGCGATGGCCATTGTCATTGCGAACATGATTGGCACAGGTGTTTTTACCAGCCTGGGTTTCCAGCTGGTCGACATCCAGTCGACCTTTGTTCTGCTCATGCTGTGGCTGGTAGGAGGGGTGACAGCTCTCTGCGGTGCGCTGACCTATGCCGAGCTGGGTTCCAGCCTGCCAAGGTCGGGGGGTGAATACAATTTTTTGAGTGAAATCTACCATCCCGGAGCCGGTTTTATTTCCGGCTGGATTTCAGCCACCGTGGGTTTCGCCGCCCCCACAGCGCTGGCAGCCATGACCTTTGGTGCCTATCTGGAAGCCAGCGTCGGGTTTTCGGCGACATTCATGGCCTGCGCGCTTGTGATTCTCCTGACCGGTGCCCACGCCCTGTCCCACGCTGCCAGCGGCGGTGTTCAGACAGTTTTTACCATTCTGAAGGTACTGCTGATCCTGGTGTTTGTGTCGCTGGTCAGCCTGGTGGTCACGGACCCCCAGCCGGTTCGACTGCTGCCCGCCGCGGGTGACGGAGAACTGCTGCTGAGTGGTGCCTTCGCGGTATCGCTGATCTATGTTAACTATGCCTATACGGGCTGGAATGCTGCGACCTACATCATCAACGAGGTCGACAACCCGCGGAAGAATATGCCGCTGATCCTGTTTACCGGTACATTTGTGGTCATGTTGCTGTACCTGATGCTCAACTACACGTTCCTGCACACGGCACCGATGGACACCATGACAGGCAAGATTGAGATCGGCGTGATCGTGGCGGAAAGTGCGTTCGGTACGACAGGCGGCATGATCATGGGGGTGGTGCTGGCGACGCTGCTGATCTCGACGGTGAGTGCAATGATTATTGCCGGCCCCAGGGTTCTGCAGGTCATTGGGGAGGATTTCCGGCTTTTCCGCTTCCTGTCACGCAAGAACAGCAACCAGATACCCACAGTGGCGATTGTGATTCAGTCGGCGCTGACGCTGGCTTTTATCCTGACATCCACATTCGAATCGGTGCTTGTGTTTTCAGGTTTCGTGATGGGGGTGAACACCTTCTTTGCGGTCGCGGGCGTGTTTGTATTGCGTCGCCGCGGCGCGCCGGCAGACGCCTACAAGACCTGGGGTTATCCGGTGACGCCACTGGTCTTTCTCGGGCTGATGGCGTGGACGCTGTTCTACATTTTGATGAACCGGCCTGAGGAAGGGGTGGCCGGGCTGATCATTATCGGCGTCGGTGCGCTGCTGTACGTTGTCTCTGAGCGTCTTAACCGCGGAAGCGATCCCGCGCCTTCTGAATAGCTTCCAGGGCAGCATCCACGTTCCTGAAACCCAGAGACCTTGATTTAGCAGGATCGATGCTCACAAGCCCGGCCTCCAGCACGACCAGTGCACCGGCATGGGATGTCTCCAGTTCCGTCAGATCCGTGATATCGGTGGTGGTTGCAATAACTGTATTGATCAGGCCGTTGGGTCCGGCCTGTTCGAGCAGGCCGAGGATTGTCACGGCGACCTGTTGTCCCGGTCGGTTGTGGTCGCCGAGCACCACGACCCGTATCGGTGATCCCTGGTCGCTGGTGGTGTCAGGAATAACAGCCAGGTTGCCGGGAATCCCCTGATGTTGATAACCCAGTGTGTTCCGGTCGGGGGAATCCGGCTGGTAAAGGCCCCAGTCCAGGTTGACCGGCTGGTCGATGGTAACCCGGAAGACGTCCCCGGAGCGGGACGTCGTGCTGCACCCGCTTATTGCTATGAGCATGAAAACGATCAGCAGCGGTTGGCTCATAGGGCGTACGGCAGGGGGGCACGTCTTGAATTCATGAATCATGGCAACCAATGTAATGAATGCCTCCGGTAAACTCAATCCGGATCTGTCGTGCCCCGGACGCCCAGACTTCAAGCGCTGTTGGGTTACCAGCGAACCCTGATGCCTGCATACACGGCTGCGCCGGGGGACGCATAGCCATAGACCTGTTCATAGTCCTCGTTTGTCAGGTTTTCTGCCCTGACCGTGGTACGAATGCGAGGGCTGACGTCGTAGTATGCGGAGAAACTAAGCTTCTGGAAGGCTGCCAGTCGAACCCGCTCC
>JAQCAK010000217.1 GCA_027621895.1 Pseudomonadota bacterium
AGATGGTGTGTTCAACCTTGTGACGGTAACCGCTGTCTGGTTTATCCTTGCCCCTCAGTGAATCCGGCAGATAAAGGAAGCGGCCGCCGAGGATCTCCGCATACTCAGGCCAGGCCGGCCAGCCCGCAATAGCATGATGCATAAACACCAGCCCCTGGCCGCTTTCGCAAAGATCTTCAAGATGCTGGCGGTATTCCTCTGAAGGCGTCTCGAAGTCCGGGCCACCCGGGCCGAAATAGATGCCCGGCATGTCATACATCACCAGTGCATCGTAGTCCGCGGCAAGCGCCGGGGAAAAGAACACCCGCGCTGCAGGCTGTTCAACGTGCGTGTAGTTAACCTCCAGCGCATCGAACATGCCGAAGAACGCATTGCGATCAAAAGGATGCCCCTTGGTAACCAGCAGTATGTTATGTGTACTCATGGTGCAGTTAAGTGTCCCGGTGGTGGATGACGGTATGGGTTAAAGACGTTAGTATGCAACCAGCATACGCCATCGCAATCAACCCTTATGAACTCTTTCAAGGCCAGCCCGGCGGTTCTACCAGCGGGGAAAACAGAAGAAAAAACCTGGCAGCAGACCAAGAGCGAGAACACTCGCGGTGTCATACTCGAGGCCACGCTGGACTGCTTTTATGAGCTGGGATACCCCAATACCACCACGGAAAAAGTGGCAAAAAGGGCCCGGGTTTCGCGCGGTGCCATGTTGCATCACTTTCCGTCGCGAATGGACCTAATCCGGGCGGCAGTCTCCTATATTCACCAGAAGCGTCTCGCGATATTCACCGAGCAGTACGCCCAGGTTAACGAGGGCGCACAGTACACCCTGATGGAAGAAGGCATTGATGCTTACTGGGAGCAGCTGAACCTGCCGGTGTTCGTGGTTTTCCACGAACTCCAGATTGCCTCCCGAACGGATCCGGATCTCGCCGAGATACTGCGACCGGCCAAACGTGAGTTTGATGCCTCCTGGGCGAAGATCAGCCAGGAACTGTTTCCGGATCTGGCCCTGTCAGAGGAGTTTGACGAGGCTAACCTGCTCACACTCTATCTGCTGGAAGGCATGGCCATTCGCGGTGATACCCGCGGTCGCGTACCCGAGCTCATGATCCCCTGGCTGAAAAAGACCCTGCGCCAGATGTTCGCGGATGTCCGGGAGATAGATCGACAGACCGCGAGCCAGCAGCTCCGCGAGACAGGTCGCGACGGAGAATAGGGCAATGACTTCAGAGGGGGTGATCATCCATCGCGCTTGACTGTGTCGGGGTGACTTCCTAATCTGCCGTGGTAGCAATCAAACCCGAGGGAAGCACCATGAGCGAAGCCGCAGTTCAGCTATTCAGTCCGGAAAACCTGGTGGATCCTTATCCAGCCTACAAACAGCTGCGGGATGAAGCGCCGGTCTTCTTCATGCCAGAGATGAACATTCACGTCGTGACCCGCTATGACCTGCTGCGCGATGCGATCCGCCGCACCGATGACTTTTCATCAAAGTTCGACAAGTTCCTGAACATCTCCCGCGAGATGCAGTTCAATTCGCTGTCTGATGCGCAGAAGGCCGAGGCCATGAAGATCAATTCGCAGATGATCGAAGTGCCGCCCACCATGCTGACCCTGGATGAACCGGAACATACCCGGTATCGCTCGCTGGTATCCAAGCTGTTCACAGGCACCCAGGTTAAAAAGAGCGAGGGCGATGTCCGGCGGGTTATCGCAAAAAGTATTGAAAACATGAAAGGGCAGGGCAGCGATGACTTCATGTCGATCTTTGCCTTCCCCGTGCCCCTGGAGATCATTTCCGATCGCCTGGGTATCCCGCAGGAGAATCGCGAATTTTTCTACCGGGCAGCCACCGCGGCAGCTGCAGGCCTCAAGCTCAGCCCGATCTCGGGAGAAGAGCTGGTCGAACGCATGCAGCTGGCACTGGATCTCCAGAAGCTGCTGGTCAGTCTGGTGGAAGCGCGCAAGGCAGATCCCCGGGAAGACATGATTACGATTCTGGCCACCTCGACGCTCGAAGACCTGGACCGGCCACTGACTCATGGCGAGATTCTCTCTATTCTCGGTCAGTTCCTGGTGGCAGGGCACGAGACCACGACCAGTACCTTTGGCTGGGGCATGCTGGCACTCTGCGATCAGCCAGACATCCAGGACAAGATCCGCGGCAATGAGAAACTGATCCGCACCTTCGTAGAGGAAACCCTGCGAATTGAAGCGCCGGTTCAGGGGCTGCCAAGGCTCGTGACCCGTGACACCGAACTGGGCGGTTACCCGCTGAAGGAAGGCGACCTGGTCATGCTGCGCTATGGTGCGGCCAATCGTGACGAACGTCAGTTCGAGAATCCTGATCAGGTGGATGTAGAGCGGGAAAAAGCCGGCATGCAGATGGCCTTCGGCTCAGGCGTTCACCACTGTATTGGTGCGCCGCTGGCTCGCCAGGAACTCAACATTGGTTTCCATGAATTGCTGTCGCACTTCAAGGATTTCAGGCTGGATATGAGCAAGGGCCGGCCACAGGCCGACCCAAGCTTCATTCTGCGTGGCCTGCCGGAACTGCATGTGACATGGGCCGCACGTTAGCGGGGGGCTGATCAGCCGCCGACGTTCATCGACTGGGAGATCACCGAGAAACCCTCGGTTGCTGCCAGTCGTTTGCCCACAACGGCCTGGTAGTCCTCGGAGTTGTACCAGGCCTTGGCCTTTTCGGTATCCTCGAACTTAATGATCACGGTCTGTGGTCCCGGGGCGGTGCCTTCCACGGGTTCCGCGGCGACATCGAATGCCACCAGTTCCGCGCCGTACTTGGCCAGGGTTGGGCCGGCGCCAGCTGAATACTCAGCGTAGAGTTCCGGGTTGTTCACGACGTATTGCGCGATGAAGTATGCAGCCATAGTTTTCTCCTCAATGATCCAGGCAAACAAAAGCCCGAGTGTGTCACATTGGGCACGGCGGAGAAAGAGACAGTAACAGGCAGGTGAGCAGTAACCATGGATGACGATCTGACCGCAGACTTTGCTATGTTCAATCGCGCAGCCGACAACAACAGGCACGCGATACTGGAACAACTGGAGCGGCTGCTGCAACCGGGCATTCGCGTACTGGAGATCGGCAGCGGGTCCGGTCAGCATGCCGCGCATTTCGCTGCCAGCCTGCCCGGTATCACCTGGCAGCCAGCAGATCGTGAACCCTATTTCGCGGCACTCGATGCCAATCTGGCCGGGATCAAACTCGGTAACCTGCTGAAGCCTGTTTACCTGGATGTTGCAGCATTTCCCGATGTGAAGGCTGAAGCGGTCTTCACGGCCAACGTACTCCACATCATGCCGGAACGACTGATGCCGGTGCTGTTCGACGGCGTTGCTGCAACGGGTGCGAGCCTTGTGGTGATCTACGGGCCGTTCAAGTACGGCGGTGGCTATACCACGCCGTCCAATGAGCGCTTCAATGGCTGGTTACAGGAACAGCATCCCGACAGCGGTATCCGGGATATCGAGCGGGTCCAGCAGGAGGCGGCGCGTATCGGGCTGACACTGGCCGAGGACGTGGCCATGCCGGCAAACAACCAGCTGCTGGTTTTTCGCCGCGATTAATCTGCCGAGTATTTCGTCCCGGGCGCATAGTATCGCTGGTGCCAGATCCCGGTCTGGGGTTCACCTTCCACGGGCATCCGCCAGCTTTTCACGACGGCGTCCGCCAGTTTCACACGGTACAGCGCGCGAGCCTGGTCGATGGTGTTCTGCACGTAGGCCTCGGCGGCATTCTCCGGTATGTACCGCCTTGCGATATCCCGGTACAGATCCCGCCAGAGATCGTCTTCACCCAGGTCGTGAACCAGTTCTGCGGCACCTTCCACGATCACCTTTCGATAGGGCAGGTTCTGCTCATCAATGCAGAGTGCAACCCGGGGATCCCGTTTCAGGCAGCGAAACCATTCCGACTGGGCCCGGGGCGTAAACCAGATCGCATCATCACCGTGTTTGAACCAGATGGGCGTGACCAGCGGGCTGCCGTCCTCGCGCACGCAGGAGATGCGCATCAGAACACCCGGTGTTTCCAGAAATTCAGTCTGCTCAGTACTTGAGAGTCGAGGCATGCTAGTGTTCCATAGATATTTTTCCCCGTTTATAACACAGGCATCCATCATGATTTCAGAGAACCCCGCTTTCGATGAGTTTCTTTCCGAGTACCGCTGGGCGGTGCTGACATCCTTGCGCAGCAATGGCCAGCCCGTGTCTTCCGTGGTGGCCTACGCCCGTGATGGTGACGATCTGATCGTCAGCACACCCGGTGCGACCTTCAAGCGCAGCAGTATCGAGCGTGACAGCCGGGTAAACCTGTGCGTGATCAACAACGAACAGCCGTTCAATTTCGTGGCGATTGAGGGCGAGGCGGTCGTGGAGAAGACCAGGCTTGTGGAAACGACACGACTGGTGTTCAAAAACATTGAGGGATCCGGTTACCAGGAGCCGGAGGATCTTGAGGCCTGGCTGGACATGCAGGACCGGGTCATCATCAGGATCAGGCCAGTCCGGGTCACGGGTGTGATCCGCTAGGAAAGTATGCGAAAAAAAAGGCGGGTG
>JAQCAK010000218.1 GCA_027621895.1 Pseudomonadota bacterium
CTACCTCCTGGGGGATTGAATCCTTACCCTACCAAGGCACCACCCGTTGTCTCAAGACCAGCATCGAATCGAGTGCCTGGCAGGAGTTATCTTGCTTCTGAACCATTGGAAGCACACAATGAAATCCCGCCGGTACTATTCTGTGCATCCGGCCGAGCCGCGTTATCCCCCCGCCTGTGGAACAGGCGAACCCCGACCGGCGATTCCAGCAGATCAAGACCTAACCCTTTTCAGCATTTCGAGGAGAAATCTGATGACGACGCAAACAACCGCCGATACCACTGCACGCCAGTTGGAACTTGGTATTACCTGCGAGACCGTGGAGTTTTACCGATACAAGCAGCACCGCTATCAGAAACTTTCTGATGCGTTGAAATATGCCGAGATCGACGTTCAGCGAGACAACCCTGATCCCGAGGCTGTTAGCAATCAAGGTGATAACCGTGAGTAAAGACCGAAAAAGCAACAAGGAAACCAAGAAGAAAGCGCTTTCAACCCACAAGGAAAAAAGAGACGTGAAGAAGGCCAAAAAGGAATCAAAATCCAGGGGTGTTGCCGACTTGTGAGTTAAAACCCGGGCAACCCGGCGCGAACAGATATCGGATGATGTGAACTGATCCTGTCCAGCAGAACGGTTACATCGCTCGAGAACCTGGACTGCGATACACTGCGCTTTCTATCAAGAGCCACAGGGATTCGTGCATGAGCAGGGTAGGTTTCGCGTTCGTTCTGCTGCTAACCGTTCTACTCACCGCCTGTTCAGGTGAACCACAAACGTCCACAGGCGCTATGCCTGCCTCCAGCCCGTCCACAACCGTGGCTTTCAATGAATGGCTCGACAGCGAATTCGAGGCCTATCTCGATTTCTATCCACAGACAAGGACCCGGCTGGGTATCAAAAAAGACTATGGCAAGCTGAATGAGGTCTCTGTTGACGCCATGCAGCGTGTGCTTGACTGGCGTCGGGCCAGTGTCGAAAAGATGAAAGCATCGTTCAGCCGCGAAGCGCTGGATGAACAGGGGAAGATCAGCTGGGACCTCTGGATCAATATGCTGAAGCAGGCAGAAGCCGCCAAACCCTTCTGGTACCACGATACGATCTTTGGCTGGCGGGGACCGCACACCTCATTACCCAACAGCCTGATCAACTACCACAAGGTCGACAACCGGGATGATCTTGATGCCTACCTGGCACGGTTGAAGGAAGTTGACCGGCAACTGGGGCAATACCTGGACCGCGCAAAAGCAGCTTACGAAAAAGGCATCGCCACGTCCCATTCCAATTACGAGCTGGCGATCAAAAACAGCCGCCGGGTCATCGACGGCGCGCCATTTAACGAGGGTGAAGCGACGGGTCTGTGGCGCGATATCAATGGGAAGATCGATGCGCTGGTGGAGGCTGGCGAGGTCAGTGAACCGGAAGCAGACGAATACCGGGCTAAGTTCCGCATTGCCATGTTCGAGGATGTCAAACCCGCCTATGTCGCGCTGATCGACTGGCTGGCTGCGATTCAGGCGCAGGTCGATCCGGTTGACGCGGGTGCGTCGACGCTGCCTGAGGGCGAAGCCTACTACCAGTACCGCCTGCAGCGCATGACCACTCTGCCATTGACCGCAGAGGAAATTCATCAAACCGGGCTCGATGAGGTCGCTCGCATTCAGGCAGAAATGGATGAGATCCGAAAAACAGTCGGCTTCGAGGGGAGCCTGCAGGACTTCTTTGTCTTTATGCGTGAGGACGAACAGTTCTACTATCCATCAAGCGACGAGGGTCGAGCTGCCTACCTTGACCTGGCGCGTGAATACCTGGCGGGTATAGAGGCTGTACTCCCTCAATATTTCGACCTGCTGCCAAAGGCTTCCCTGGAAGTACGGCGGGTTGAAGCATTCCGCGAACAGCCAGGCGGTGCAGCCCACTATGCCCGTGGCACACCGGATGGTTCACGCCCGGGTGTCTTTTACATGCACCTGATCGACATGTCTGCCCATCCAACTTACCGGATAGAAAACCTGTCCTACCACGAGGGGCTGCCCGGTCATCATATGCAGCTGTCCATTCAGCAGGAACTGGAAGGGCTGCCGAGATTCCGCGGGCATCACGGTTATACCGCCTATTCCGAAGGCTGGGGACTGTACAGCGAGTACCTGGCAAAAGACATGGGCTTTTATGAGAGCCCCTACAACGATTTCGGTCGCTTATCCGGCGAACTCTGGCGCGCTATCCGATTGGTTGTCGATACCGGCATTCATGCAAAGGGCTGGACCGAACAGCAGGCGACTGAGTACGCCATCGCCAACTCGGCAAAATCAACCGCCGCTGCCACCTCCGAGATCAAACGCTACGTATACATGCCAGGCCAGGCAACGGCGTACAAGATAGGGATGATGAAAATCCTGGCCCTGCGTGCCAGGGCGCAGGAACAGCTCGGTGATGAATTTGACTATGGCGAATTCCACTCGGTCATACTGGGTGGCGGACCCATGCCCCTGACACTGCTTGAATCCCGGGTTAATGACTGGCTGGATGATCGCTAACACTGTCATCCTGAGCCTTGCGAGAATACTAGACCGAGATCCTTCGCTGCGCTCAGGAAGACGCCAGCCCTGTCATCCTGAGCCGAAGGCGAAGGACCTCGATCCCGCAACCTCGCGAGCATGTAAGATCGAGATCCTTCGCTGCGCTCAGGAAGACGCGACTGTCACTCTTCCTCATTTAGTTCCCTGATCTTCTCCTGAATGTAAACACGCTTCACTTCGGGATTACTGAACAACACTCGCCGCCTGAACCGAACCGCCCAGTCATCAAGAAAGCCCACCAGCAACACGAAGGATGCGCCAAAGACAAACAACCTGCCGCTTTCCAGCAACAGGGATTCAAGCGGAAAACACTGTATCACACGGGCCAGCAGCATCGACCAGGCAAATGCTGCCAGCCAGGGAAGTTTGGTAATGTGCCGGTACTGGAAGTCCTCGTCCAACCTGCTATCTCCCTGGATTAACTCGATATCTGTGTGATTCGAGCGACAGGTTTCTCCCACTTTTTTGTCGAATGAGCTAGCCAACGTATGCGTGCAATCTCCCGCGAACTTCAGCAACAGGACACGGCTTGTTGAAGTTGAATCTCCTGCCATACTGAGAAGACAACCGGGTCACCCTCAGGATCGACGGCAAGTTGTATGAAAGGCGACTGGAACGACTAATGGAACCGGAACAACTATCCGGCGGCCACCAACCGCTGGGCCCGCCAGAAGTGAAACGCGGTCCAGAGATTGAAAAGCGCAATGGCCGCGACGCCACCGCGAATGCCATTGGCCTCGAGTGAGGGATCACCTCCTGAAATGAAGTCAGATACCGCCCCGACGAAGATGGGCCCAAAGCCCAATCCGATGAGACCGGCGAACAGCAGGTAGATCGCGACCGCCATGGCCCGGGTTCGATCACCGGCAAGCGTCTGGATCAGGGAAAAGTTCGGTCCGTAATAAAAAGTGGCCGCAAAGGTTGTGACGCCGAGCAGGCAAATCGACAGGTTGATGCTGTCGACGCTGACCGCGGCGAAGGTGCAGGGAACAGCCACAATGAACGTGGCCGCAATCACCTTCAGTGACGAACCGGGCCGCTCCTTGTCGAACTTGTCACCGACCTTGCCCCCCAGCCAGGCACCGGACATCCCCGCGATAGCCACCATCAAACCAAGCTTAAGGCCGAGTTCACCGTAGCCGACGCCAAAGACACGGACATAAAGACTGCCGTAGAAAGCCGCGGTACCGTAAGACACAAACTGGATCAGAATCCCTGCCATCACCAGATGCCAGTAGGTGGGTTTGGACCAGAGTTCGGTCAGCGCTTCCTTCAGGGTCTGCTGGTCTGGCTGGGGTTTGAACGCTTCCTTCAGACTGACGTGGCCACGAGGTTCCTTGACCGACCACCAGACAATCAGCGCAATGAAAATACCGGGTGCACCGGCAATATAGAAGGCGGTACGCCAGTTGAAGTTTTCGACAATCCAGCCGCCACCGGCAAGCGCGACAAATGCACCCAGTGGAACAGCCGCGCCATAGACACCCATGGCGCTGGCCCGTCGCTCCGGGGGAAAATAATCGGCAATCAGTGAGTGAGAGGCAGGCCCTGATGCTGATTCACCGATCCCTACCCCCACGCGCGCCAGAAAGAGTTGAATAAAGTTGTTCGCCGCACCACAGAGTATTGTCATCAGTGACCAGACACCGACGGCGATCGCGATAATTCTGCTTCTATGCCATTTGTCGGCGAGCAGCGCGACCGGGATCGCGAGGGTCGTATAGAACAGGGCGAAGGACAGTCCTGTCATCAGGCCGATCTGCTTGTCGCTCAGCCCCATCTCCTGCTTGATCGGCTCAGCGACGATAGAGATCACCTGTCGATCGAGAAAATTGAGCATGATGACGACAAACAGCACCGCCAGCACATAATTGGCTTCACGATGCGACGGGGTTGCCGTTTTGGCGGGACTGATTTCTACGGACATGGTGTAATGCTCTGCCTGGATTGAATGTTAAAGGGTCTGCCAGGGTGGCTGGCATTGATTT
>JAQCAK010000219.1 GCA_027621895.1 Pseudomonadota bacterium
TGAATCATCCGCCCCATGGCCCTGCCTACCGGCATCCACCGATGCACCTTCCAGGGTTTGTTGATGCGCCTGCGTATTCTGGCGAAGCCGATCATCGATTCTGGTTGAAGGCGATCACTTCCATCTCATAACGATTGAGTCCTGATCTTAGCATCCGAAGTGATCATCTTCATGATTCGTCCGTTTGCAGTTCACTTCTTGCCTTGCGCATCGATTCTCCTCGTAATTTGATTTTATGAGCGTTGTGGACCAGTCGATCCAGGATGGCGTCAGCCAAGGTCGCATCACCGATAGTCTGATGCCACTTGGTGACCGGTAATTGACTCGTGATGAGGGTTGATTTGAGGCCATGCCGGTCTTCCATCATCTCCAGCACATCATTGCGCTGGGCCAGGGTCATTTTCTCCAGACCCCAGTCATCCAGGACCAGAAGGTCGGTCTTCGCGAGCTGCTTGATCAACTTCACGAAGCGTCCATCACCATGAGCGATCGACAAGGCTTCCAGCAGCCGACTGGTCCTGAAGTAACGCACACTTAGGCCATGGCGACAGGCCTGCGTTGCCAACACACAGGCCAGCCAGGTCTTGCCGCAGCCGGTTGGCCCGGTGATGAGCACGTTGTGATGTTGATGGATCCAGTGACTCGACAGCAGATCCGCCATCTGGCTTTTGGTCAAGCCGCGCGGATGCTGGTAGTCAATATCCTCAGGGTTTGCCGACACTTTCAGCTTGGCCGTCTTCAGCAGGCGACTGACGCGACTGTTGTCGCGATAAGTCTGTTCCCGGTCCACCAGCAGCGCCAGACGCTCATCAAAGGACAAGTCGGTATGTGTCGCGGGTTGTGTCAGTTGCTGCTCCAGGCCATCCGCCATGCCGGTCAGCCGCAGCGTTCTCAGTTTGTTTAAGGTTTGATTGGTTAACATGCGTGTTTCCTAAAGTTCTTAGAACTGATCACCAGGATCAGTGGTAGTAGCTCTCACCACGGACGTTCTCGTGATGATTCAGGTCCAGTTCCTGTTGATCAGTGGTCGGTTCCTGTTGGTCCAGCCCCTGCTTTAAGATGGACTCGACACTGGTTCGGGTCGGTGAGTTGATCAGCAGCGCCCGACCGCAGGCCTGGTTCAGGCGTTCGGCACCGTAGGTTTTGGCATTCGAGAGCAACGCCAGCACACGGCGATACGCCTGCTGCTCATGCCGGGGTTCAGCCAGCAGATGAACCACCACGGCCCGTGTCTGTGCACCGATCTCCTCGGCCCAGAACAGGAAGCGCTGCGCTGACCATTCGGCCATGGCTCGATGATTGGCAGGCATATGCTCAGCGCAGGTACTATGGCCACCGGCACGATAGCTCCTGGGGTGACTGGCCACCCGATGGCCCTCGGCATAGACCAGGACAGCTTGCGCGGTCGCCTGCACCTCGACTGCCTGTTTGGCGAACTCATGCGGGACCGAGTAGTAGTGCTTGTCGAACTCGATGTGATAGTCGATATGGACCCTGGCCTGTTTGATCTCGGCATACGCATACCGTTGTGCCGGTAGTGGTCTGAGTCGCGGCTGATCTAATTGCTCGAACTGACTGCGGCGACAACCAGGCAGCTTCTTGAAGGGACGCTGGTTCAGATCTTCAAGCAAGGTGCTGATAGCCGTATTCAAATCGAACAAGGTAAAGAAGGTCTGATGTCGCAGTCGTGCCAGGATCCAACGCTCCACAATCTGAACCGCCACTTCCGCCTTGGCCTTGTCCTTCGGTTTGTAGGGCCGTGCCGGGATGACGGCCACTTGGTAATGTGCTGCCATCTGCTGGTAGGCGGGGTTCAGGTCCGGCTCGTAGCGATGGGTTTTGCGAACCGCACTCTTCAGATTATCCGGCACAACAATCTCGGGCACACCACCCAGGAACTCAAACATCCGCACATGCGCATTGATCCAGTCAGCCTGCTGCTGTGACCACATGGCCTCCGCATAGGTATAGCTCGAGGCGCCCATGACACCGACAAAGATCTGTGCCTGCCGGGCTTCCCCGGTGTCGGGATTGACGATCGGCACCGTCGGTCCGCAGTAATCAACAAACAACTTCTCACCGGCCTGGTGATGCTGGCGCATCGATAGTTTCTGCCGCGACAACCAACTGTTGTAGCGGTGACAAAACTGGGCGTAGCTGTACCCGTCCTCGGGATGTTGCTGGCGGTACTCCTGCCAGAGCAGGTGTTTAGTCACGCTCTTTTGTTTCAGTTCCTGATAGATCCAGACATAGTCGGGGTCCACCAGATGCAGATGACCCTTTTTACCCGGGCTCGGGAACAGCAGACGACCGAGGGTACGTTCATCCATCTCAGCCGGGAGTGGCCACTCGATACCGGCCTCATCGGCCCGTTTCAGATAGTCAACGACCGTGCCATAGCCGACGTTGAGCGAGCGTTGGATGGCCCGGTAGCTCAGGCCGACGTCATGTTTAAGCCTGAGTATTTCTTTGATTTTTCGCATTGATAACCTCATTGCTGGCACTGGGACAGCTCCTCTCCAGGTAAAAACCACGGAGCTTACCAGTGGGCTAATAAAATCAATGCGTTATGAGCGATTCTGGACGAAGGTGATCAGTGATTCTGGATCCCGATCATCGATTCTGGAAAACCATCGAAAGTGATCGGTTTCAGCCAGAACGGGTGATCACCTTACGCCAGAACAGGTGATCGACTTTTTCCAGAATGAGTGATCGGTATCAGCCAGAATATGCAGCGATCTGTCTTCACTGATTTCGATCCACCTTTGCGGGGAATACTACCCGGCGCTATCACGTCACAGCGATATCCTGCCTCGGTAAGATCTCGCTGCAGGCAGAAACCGATGTAGGAAGCTTCATAGCAGACGATGAGGTGACAATCGTTGAAGCTGGCCTTGAGTTTCTCGAGTTGGCGTACAAGGCCTTTCAGGGTGGGTCGGCACTTGAAACTGATGGTCTCTCCGGTTCGCTGATCGAAAGCAGCACCGTGGTATTGCGTGTCGTCGACATCCAGGCCGACGTAGATTACATTCTTGTTCATAGACGCCTCCGTCTTCATATAGGTGTGGTACAACGTACCACGTAGAGGTATCCATCATTGATGGTAGCCCTCGGTTAAGCGGGGGCGTCTATATCTTCTAACCGCCTGCTGGCCTGGATCGGGATACTCGGTTCGCTCCGGTTACTGTTCTACCGGGAACTGAGTGAGCCGGTTGAGCATACTTTTGATCAGGTTGCCGATTACAAGAACAAGTCTCTCTGGATTAAGTCCCTCTGTGTTCTAGCCGTTATGGTGGGGTTGTTCATGATTCACCACAAAATCGGATGGCAACCCTGGTTGGTCGCAGCCACTGGTTTAACGATCATGGTGTTTCTGTCACGCAAGGTTGAGCTCGAAGCAGTGACCAGTTATATCGAAACGCCACTGCTGATTTTCTTCATCTCCCTGTTTATGGTTATTGGCGGAGTCGAGCACAGTGGGTTGCTGGCTATCGTTGGTGAAATATTTAAACCGATCATTGTTGAACAACCGATGCTCGCAGCTATTACTGTCCTCTGGGTTGCCGCTATTCTTTCGGCTCTGATTGATAATATTCCCTTCACGGCGGGGATGATTCCCGTGCTCGCCGGGTTGCAGGCTCAGGGAATTAACGTCAGTGTAATGTGGTGGGCTCTGGCAATGGGGGTCGGTATGGGAGGGAATGGGACGCATATTGGTTCCACTGCCAATATTTACATTGTCACTATTTCAGAACGACTGGCTCGCGAAACGGGTCATCCTGACTATGCCATCACCGCCGGATTGTGGTTCAGGAAAGGCACTCCGGTGATGCTGGTTACCCTGGTAATTTGCACGCTGTTTATTTATTTTGGCTATGGCTATCTGGATTTGAAGGCGTCCTGACGCTGGTTCATCCGGGATACAGTGATCATTGATCACCGCCCCGTGAATTTTGGTTCTCTTTTCTCGACAAAGGCAGCAATGCCTTCTTTGGCGTCGTCAGTCCCGGAACATACATTCTGTGCATAGGTCTCAAATTCGAGGGCTTCCTTCAGGTCAGAATCAATGTTCCTGTACATGGCTCTTTTGGACATGCGAATGACCACAGGGGGGCCGGCAGCAAATGACCTTGCCATGTTCATTGCTGTCGTCATTAACGCTTCGGGCTCTGTGAGTTCTGAAACAATGCCCAGTTCCAGGGCTTCCTCTGCAGCAATCATCCTGCCGGACCAGATCAGTTCACAGGCCCTGGCCATACCGACCAGTCTCGGCAGGAAATAGGTTCCCCCCCAGTCCGGATGCAGTCCCCGTCGGGCAAAGGTCTGACCCATTTTTGCGGTATTGGCTGCTATTCTGATATCGCAGGCGAGAGCAATATTCATCCCGGCGCCGGCAGCAGCACCATTGATGGCGGCAATGACGGGCTTGGTGGCGTTGCGCATGGCCAGTACGACCTCATCCCGAATCGGATCCACCTTGTCATCCAGACTGTTTCGTTTGCCCGATTTCCTGGCTTCATTCATTGCCTTGACATCGCCGCCAGAGCCGAAGCC
>JAQCAK010000220.1 GCA_027621895.1 Pseudomonadota bacterium
GAAGGGCAAAGCGTTCGCGAATGCATATCCGCGAGTTGAAAGTGCCGCGCCTGTGCGTTTATCGATCTCCACGCCACATCTACGCCCAGATCATTTCTGCGGACGGCAACACGGTTCAGGCAGCTGCCTCCTCCGTTGAAGCCTCAATCAGAGAAGGCAACAAGGGTAACGTTGATGATGCGGCGAAAGTTGGCAAGCTGATTGCCGAGAAGGCGAAGGCTGTTGGGGTAGAGCGGGTCGCATTTGACCGTTCGGGTTACAAGTACCACGGCAGAGTCAAGGCGCTGGCTGATGCCGCGCGTGAAGGTGGTCTGCAGTTTTAAGACGAATGTCTTAAACGCTCCGTTTCAGGAGCAAAGAATATATTGAGGATTAAGCATGGCTTATAACGATCAGGATAACGAAGAAGGCCTCCAGGAGAAGCTGGTTCAGGTCAACCGGGTAGCCAAGGTAGTCAAAGGCGGACGGATCTTCGGTTTCACTGCGCTGACAGTAGTCGGCGATGGTAACGGCAGGGTAGGTTACGGTCGCGGTAAAGCGCGTGAAGTGCCGCTGGCAATTCAAAAAGCAATGGAAGCTGCCCGTCGTAACATGATCAATGTCGAATTGAACGGTCCGACTATCCAGTATCCGATCACAGCTCGCCATGGTGCCTCCAAGATTTACATGCAGCCCGCGTCAGAAGGTACGGGTGTTATCGCCGGTAAAACGATGCGTGCAGTGCTTGAAGTGGCCGGCGTTCACGACGTTCTTGCCAAGTCCTATGGATCAACGAATCCGGTCAATGTGCTGCAGGCGACTTTTAAAGGCCTGAAGGAAATGCGCTCACCGGAGAGTATTGCCGAGAAGCGCGGCAAGACCCTTGAGGAAATCAGAGGTTAATCGAAATGGCAGCGAACAAAATCAGGGTTACCCAGACCAAGAGCACCATTGGCAGACTGAAGTCTCACAAGGAATGCATCAAGGGACTGGGTCTCAGAAAAATCAGGCACACCGTTGAAGTGGAAGATACGCCCGCTGTACGCGGCATGATTAACAAAGTGTCTTACATGATCAGTGTTGAAGAATAGAGACCTGGTCGGGAGTAGATGATGGAACTCAATACACTTAAGCCTGCAGCAGGCAGCAGAAAAGCCGGCAAGCGCGTTGGTCGAGGAATCGGCAGCGGGCTGGGCAAGACGGCCGGTCGCGGTCACAAGGGTCAGAAGTCTCGATCCGGTGGTGGTGTTCGCCCTGGTTTCGAAGGCGGCCAGCAGCCGCTGCAGATGCGGTTGCCGAAATTCGGCTTTAATTCCGCCAAGGCGAGAATCACTGCAGAGATTACCCTGTCTGAACTGAACAAGGTCGATGCAGACGTTATCGACGTTCAGGCACTGATCGACGCGGATGTGATCAAGGGCACCATGAAGCGAGCCAAGGTGATTCTGTCCGGTGAGATCAAGAAGCCCGTAACACTCAAGGGTGTCAAGGCAACCAAGGGCGCAAAGGCAGCAATCGAAGCTGCTGGCGGGTCAGTAGAAGAATCGTAAGAACAGAGCGCACGAAGCAACGATGAGCAGTTCAGTCGCACAGAACAGGGCGAAAGCCATGATGGCCGGAGGTGGGTTAACCGAACTCCGCAAGCGCCTCATGTTTGTCCTGCTTGCGCTGGTGGTATACCGGGTGGGCAGTCATATTCCCGTGCCCGGTATTAACCCGGATCGACTGCGTGACCTGTTTGCTGCCAACCAGGGTGGCATTCTTGAATTGCTGAACATGTTCTCCGGTGGCGCTATCGAGAGAATGAGCATTTTCGCTCTGGGCATCATGCCCTATATCTCGGCTTCCATTATTTCCAACCTGATCGTTGCGACCACGCCATCGTTGCAGCAGCTCAGGAAAGAAGGTGAGGCCGGGCGGCGAAAAATTTCGCAGTACACGCGCTATGGCACGCTGGCTCTGGCGACAGTGCAGGGTTTTGCCATGAGCAGCGGCATGGCCTCGCAGGGGCTGGCCTATCTGCCTGATGTGGCTTTCCACTTTGTTGCTATCACCACACTGGTGACGGGTGCCATGTTCATGATGTGGCTGGGCGAACAGGTAACCGAGCGCGGCGTTGGAAACGGTATATCGATCCTGATCTTCGCCGGTATCGTTTCCGGATTCCCGAGTGCTATCGGTCAGTCGTTCGAGCAGGCGCGCCAGGGCGAGATTTCAATCATTGCGCTTCTGGGTATTGCGGCGCTTGCAGTAGTTATTGTTGCCGGCGTTGTCTTTGTAGAGCGTGGGCAGCGCAGGATTACCGTGAACTATGCCCGCCGTCAGCAGGGTCGTCAGCAGTTTGCCGCCCAGAGCAGTCACCTGCCGCTCAAGGTCAACATGGCCGGAGTAATACCAGCGATTTTTGCGAGCAGCCTGCTGCTGTTTCCGGCTTCAATTGGCCAGTGGTTTGGCCAGTCACCGGGCATGGAGTGGCTCCAGGACCTGAGCCTTTACCTGGCGCCGGGACAGCCGCTGAATATCATCCTGTTTTCACTGGGGATCATATTCTTCTGTTTCTGGTATACGGCGATCATGTTCAACCCGAAAGAAGTCGCTGACAACCTTCGGAAGTCCGGTGCTTTTATTCCCGGATTCAGACCCGGTGACCAGACCGCGCGTCACATTGATACGATCCTGACCCGGCTCACCCTGGTTGGGGCCCTGTATATGACGGGCGTGTGCCTGCTGCCACAGGCGCTGATCGTGCAGTTCAACATTACCTTCCAGCTGGGAGGCACTGCACTGCTGATTGTGGTTGTGGTCGTGATGGACTTTATGGCTCAGGTACAGACTCACCTGATGTCACATCAGTACGAATCACTGATGAAGAAATCGAATTTACAGAACTTCGGCAGGCGTTAGACCGCCAGGGAAGAGAACTATGAAAGTCAGAGCTTCAGTAAAAAAGATGTGCAGAAACTGTCGCATTATCCGACGTAAGGGTGCTGTGCGTGTCATTTGCACCGAACCGCGTCATAAGCAGCGACAGGGCTAGACGCACTTTATCCAGAGAAAGGAGAGCGAATCGAATGGCTCGATTAGCCGGGATCAACATCCCCGACAACAAACACGCGGTTATATCCCTGACTTATATCTTCGGGATTGGGCGCACAACGGCCAAGCAACTTTGCGAAGCGACCGGTGTGAACCCTTCGATGAAGGTACAGGACCTGTCTGAAGAAGAACTGGACAAGCTGCGTGCCGAGATCGGCAAGATCAGCGTTGAGGGTGATTTGCGCAGGGAAAACCAGCTGAACATCAAGCGACTGCTGGACCTGGGCTGTTACCGCGGTATCCGACATCGTCGCGGCCTGCCGTTGCGTGGTCAACGTACCAAGACGAATGCACGTACCAGAAAAGGACCGAAGCGACCCATCCGTAGATAATCGGGACGCTAAGACAAAGCAAACAGAGAACGACTATGTCTGAAACAGAAACAACGACAACAGCTCCGGCAACAGCTACGCCAACTGCGACGCGTCGCAAAGGCAAGCGTCAGGTTGTAGACGGACTGGCTCATGTTCACGCGTCATTTAACAACACGATCATTACGATTACTGATCGTCAGGGTGGCGCACTTTCATGGGCAACCGCAGGCGGCTCCGGCTTCCGAGGCGCTCGCAAAAGCACGCCGTTCGCAGCCCAGGTTGCAGCGGAACGTGCTGGAACTGCTGCGCTGGAATATGGCCTGCAGAACCTCGAAGTATTCGTGAAGGGTCCGGGACCCGGCAGGGAAGCAGCCGTTCGAGCACTGAACGCGGTTGGTTTCAGAATTACGAATATCACGGACGTTACACCAATCCCGCATAACGGGTGCAGACCCCCGAAGAAGCGCAGGGTTTAACCGAGGAGATTACCAATGGCCCGATATCTCGGACCCAAGTTAAAGTTATCACGAAGAGAAGGTACCGACCTTTTCCTGAAGAGTGGCGTGCGTCCGCTGGAATCAAAGTGTCGCGCCGAGCATCCGCCCGGTATGCACGGGCAGAAGCGTGCCCGTCACTCTGACTACGCCATTCAGCTTCGCGAAAAGCAGAAGGTACGTCGAATTTACGGTGTTCTGGAAAAGCAGTTCCGTAACTACTACAAGAAGGCTGATCGTCAGAAGGGCGCAACAGGTATGAATCTGCTGCGTATCCTTGAGCGTCGTCTTGATAACGTTGTATATCGTATGGGTTTTGGTTCGACCCGCGCGGAGTGTCGCCAGCTGGTTTCGCACAAGTCGATTCTTGTGAATGGACAACTGATCAATATTCCGTCTTACCAGGTTGAGGCAGGTGATGTGATCGCTGTTCGCGAGAAGTCTCGCAATCAGCTTCGCATTCAAGGTGCGCTGACGCTTGCGGCCAATCGTGCACCGGTTCCCTGGGTTGAAGTTAATGCAGACAAGATGGAAGGCACTTTTAAAGCCTATCCGGAGCGTGATGAGCTGTCCCAGGAAATCAACGAGAACCTGATTGTTGAGCTGTACTCGAAGTAATCTGAAGAAGTAACAGAAAGTAACAGACC
>JAQCAK010000221.1 GCA_027621895.1 Pseudomonadota bacterium
GGGCGAACTGGAGATCGAGCCACCGGCCGTGATTCCAACCTTCAGACCCATGACGGGTTTTGTCCGGGCGCTCCGCGGGTTTCCCATGACGATCGCGCTGATCCTCATAAACCTGGTGTGCTTCCCCATCGGCATGGGCGCCCAGGGCGATGAGCTGGGTCCTCTGTTCCAGCAGATGATGTTCCTGAAGCTGGAATTGGTGGGCGGCGATCTTTACTTCACCTCGCTGGCATCCACGCTGGAAAGCGGTGAGTTCTGGCGACTGCTCACACCGATGCTGATTCATTTCAGCTGGCTGCACATTGTTTTTAACCTGCTCTGGGTCTGGGAGATCGGCCGCCGGATCGAAGCCGAGAGTGGTGCGGCGGTGTTGCTGCTGGTGACACTGTTCACGTCGCTGTGTGCCAATGTACTGCAGTACCTGATGTCGGGCCCGGGCTTTTTTGGCGGTATGTCCGGCGTGGTCTTTGGCCTGCTGGGACATACGCTGGTCTGGGGGCGGATCGTGCCGTTGCGATCCATGGGGGTACCGCGGGGGATCTACATCTTTATGCTGATCTACCTGGTGATCGGCTTCACTGGTGCGATTGACCTGCTGGGACTGGGGTCACTGGCGAATGGCGCGCACCTGGGTGGATTGCTGGGTGGATTGCTGGGTGGTCTGGCTACAGGAGGCTTAGCTGGTTTGCTGGCGCGTCGGCGGCTGCACCGTCCGCGGTAAAGCTGATTTCATAGCTCGTAAAACGCCGCAGGTTGATCACGCCCGAGTCCAGGATCAGGTACTGGCCTTTGATGCCCTGGAGCTTGCCGGAAACTGTCCCGGTTTTGTCGAACGAGAGTGAGGTGACCTTCTCGGGGTACTGCGCCACCGGAAACACGAAGGTCTGCACATCGGCATCCGTGAGTGGCTGAATTGCCTGGATACCAAAGCGCTGGATCACCGGGTCCAGGTGCGGTTTTACATCCGCCATCAGCTGTTCGCGGGCGGCTTCCAGATCAATGTGCTGGTCTTCCGACTTCAGCATCTTCTGCCAGTGGGTCTTGTCTGCCACCAGGTTTTTAAACGCTTCTTCCACAAAACCGGACTGCTGCCGGGTCTGTACGGTGAGTATCGGTACGGCCTGTACCGCACCCTGGTCGATCCAGCGGGTTGGCAGGTTTTCCTGCCGGGTAATGCCCACCTTGATGCCGGATGAGTTGGCCAGGTAGACGATATGCGGCCGCATGCAAAAGTTCTCGGCGAATTCCTCGTCGCGGCAGGTACCCTTCTCGAAATGACAGCGCTCTGGCGAGACCACGCACAGGTCACACTGGGCGAGCTTTTTGAAGCAGGGATAACAGTAGCCCTGGCTGAAGCTTTTTTTAGTGGGTCGGTCGCAGTGGATGCAGGCGATGTTGCCGGTCCAGGTCAGGCTGATGCTGGCGCCGATATGCGGGTTGAGCGGGATGGCTTCATCACCGATGCGCAGAGCGTACTGCACGGGATTGTCCGCGCTGCAGCCCCCGGTCGGGACTTCGCTGGACATTTTTCGGAGGAAACCTTGCATGGCGCGGAGTCTAGCATGTTTGCGGGAAGGGGCCGGGATCGAGATCCTTCACTTCGTTCAGGATGACAAGGCTGCGCTCAGGATGACAAGGCTGCGCTCAGGATGACATCGCTGCGGGATGACATAGACGCCGCCTGTCCCCATAATCACCCTTTATGGATATCAGCCTGCTCAAGACATTCCTCGAAGTCAGCCGGACTCGCAACTTTGCGCGCGCGGCGGAAAATCTTTATGTCACATCCGCTGCAGTGTCGGCGCGGATCAAGCAACTGGAAGGTCACCTCGACGTGCCGCTGTTTGTCCGGCACAAGGGCAACATGCAGCTCACCAATGAAGGCGAGCGACTGGTGCCGCTGGCCGAGAGCATGATCACCACCTGGGCGCGGGCGCGGCAGGAAGTCAGCCTGCAGCCGGAGCTGCAGACGCGTATTCACCTGGGGGCGACGTCCAGCATGTGGCAGTTCTCCATGCAGCACTCACTGATGGAACTGCTGCAACAGCATCCGGAGGTCGCCGTGCGGGCCGAGGGGCATTCCAATGAGGATCTGTCCAGGCTGCTGCTGGACAAAACCCTGGACCTGGTGATCCTGCCGGACCCGCCATCGGTCACTGGGGTGGCCAGCGAGAAGGTGGGTGAGATCACACTGGTACTGGCCGCAGACCGGCAATGCAGCGTGGAGGAAGCCATGGGCGATGGCTACATCTACGATGACTGGGGCACGGCGTTTGCCGGATTTCACGCGGAAAAGTTCGGGGAACGGCTCAGCAAGGTGTCGGTCAACCTGGCCAGTATCGCGGTGTCATTGCTGGAAAAGCGTCGTGGCGCAGCTTATGTGCCGCAGAGCAGCGTTGATGAAAATGAGTGGCTGGTGGCGGTAAAAGGCGCGCCTGCATTCAAGCGCGCGATTTACGCCTGTTACCAGGAAGGGAATCCTCGCCTGGCATTGATTCAATCTTTCGTTTCGAGCCTGAAGGGGCTTTCCGTCTAGCGGTGTTTAACGGCTAGTAGAGGCCCAGCTCCTCGCGGAGGCGCTTCTCTTCCAGACGGTCTTCGATCTTGCGCCGAATTTCCAATGCCCGTGAGTTGGAATTGGTGCTGACGTACTCGTCGTTGGTGTCATCCTCGAAACTCAGATCCATATCCAGATCATCGTCTTGGTCCACTGAATCTCTCCATTGTGGGGGGTGAATTCGGCGGATTTAACGGCAAGATTTCTGGCGGTAAAAGCAAAATATTTTTGCGATCACGCCAAAATATTCTTTCCCATTGCCTCTCGAAACGGAGCTTTGGGTGGGTCAGACGATGGGCGGCTCGTTCATCAGCAGTTCCTCGCTGACATTGTCGAGCGCGGCTTCCACATTGTCGATCTGGCGGGCGATCTGCTCGTCAGGACCCTCGAAGGTGGCGATGTGGAACAGGGCCTCGCCCTCGGTCACCAGGGGCAGGTTGGATCGGCCAATGATAATGCCGCTCTGCAAGGCCAGCACGGGCGTGGAGTTTTCACCCAGTGGGTCGGCGATCCAGCCCAGGGTATCGCCTTTCTTGACGTTGATGCCCAGGCCGCTCATGGATCGATGAATGCCACTCTGGGGCGCGCGTACCCAGCGCGAACCCAGGGCGACGGTGGGTTCCCGCAGCTTGCGCTTCGCGGGCCTTTCCCGTTTGCTGAGCATGCCCAGGCGCTGCAGTACCCGGTGAACACCGTGGACACCACCGCGAATGGCGGTTTCATCGAAGCGCAATGCCTCGCCCGCTTCATAGACGATGACTTTCACGTTCTCATCCATGGCTGCCTTGCGCAGCGAGCCCTCGATCAGGCCACTGGACAGCACGCCCGGCAGGCCGAACGCCCGGGCCAGCATGTTGGCGTCCTCGTCTTCCATATTGGCGCGGACCTGGGGCAGGTTCTCGCGGTTCACGGCAGCGGTATGCAGGTCGATGCCGTAGTCACAGTGGGTCACGATCTCGGAAATAAACACGTGCGCCAGCCGTGAGGCGATGGAACCCGTGCCGGAGCCGGGAAAACAGCGATTCAGATCGCGGCGGTCAGGCAGGTAACGTGACTGGCTGATAAAGCCGAACATGTTCACCACGGGCACGGCGATCAGTGTGCCGCGAAGGTTCGCGAGCCGCTTTGACATGAGCACACGGCGGATGATCTCAACGCCCATGATCTCGTCACCATGAATCGCACCGGACAGGAACATCGCGGGGCCGTCCTTGCGGCCATGGACCACGTGCACAGGCATGGACAGATCCGTGTGGATATAAAGGTCCGGTATCGGCAGTTCGAAGGTTGTGCGTGTGCCTGCCGGAATGCTGTTACCGGCGATTTCGAACGGCTTGCGTCTAGCCTTTGCCACGGGTTTTGGTTTTTCCTTGTTTTGCGTTGGTTTCCAGGAAGGCGATCACCTGGCCCGCAATATCCTTGCCGGTGGCGGATTCGATACCTTCCAGCCCGGGTGACGAGTTGACCTCCATCACCACCGGGCCATGATTCGATCGCAGTATATCCACACCGCAGACGTTCAGTCCCATGGTTTTTGCCGAGCGGATTGCCGTGGATCGTTCTTCCGGGGTGATTTTAATCAGGCTGGCTGAACCGCCGCGATGGATATTGGAGCGGAACTCACCGTCCTTGGCCTGGCGCTTCATGGATGCCACCACCTTGTTGCCAATCACGAAGCAGCGGATGTCCGCGCCGCCGGCTTCCTTGATGTATTCCTGTACCAGTACCGCCGCCTGCAGGCCCATGAAAGACTCCAGCACGCTTTCCGCGGCCTTGCGGGTTTCTGCCAGTACCACACCGATACCCTGGGTGCCCTGCAGCAGTTTGATCACCAGCGGTGCACCGCCCACCATCTTGATCAGGTCAGTGATGTCGTCGGGCTTGTTGGCGAAACCGGTAATCGGCAGGCCAATGCCCTTGCGTGACAGCAACTGCAGCGATCGCAGCTTGTCACGTGATCGGCTGAT